>CAYOYI010000047.1:0-15475 GCA_964408105.1 uncultured Chitinophagaceae bacterium
TTCACAACTTTTACAGTAGTGCAGTGGATAGATGTTTTTGTCAGGGAAGTTTACAAACAGATTATCGTTCATGACCTGAATTATTGCACCAGGAACAAAGGTCTTGAAGTTTATGGATGGTGCCTGATGACCAGCCATCTGC
The DNA here is from genome assembly GCA_964408105.1 of uncultured Chitinophagaceae bacterium. Classification (GTDB taxonomy): domain Bacteria; phylum Bacteroidota; class Bacteroidia; order Chitinophagales; family CAIOSU01; genus BPHB01. The sequence continues at coordinate 143 of CAYOYI010000047.1, forward strand.
ATCTAATGGTCAGGGCGAAGGAAGGTTTTCGCTTGTCTGATATTATCAGAGACTTTAAGAAACATTCTGCCAAGGCCGTGATTGAAGCAATTAAAGACAACTCGGAAAGCAGGAGGGAATGGCTGTTGGATAAAATGGCGTGGGAGGGGAAAAAAGACAGCAGGATCAGCAACTTTAAATTTTGGAAAGAAGATAATCACGCGGAACAATTGGAAAGCTTTCAACCGGAGATCGTTCAGCAAAAATTGGACTACATTCATGATAACCCTGTGAAAGAAGGAATTGTGGGACAGCCTCATCATTACCTGTATTCAAGTGCCAAAGACTATGCCGGTGAAAAAGGCTTGGTTGATATTTGTTTTGTGTGAATGTTGGATTTTAGCTTTGAATGGCGTTACAAACGCCCTATCCTCGCATCCTCGTTGCAAACGAGGACGAGAGGCCGGGGCTCGATTAAAATAACAAGGGTGAACCACATCTTAGTTATCCTAACAGTATGTTTCCAAATAAGTATTGTTTACGCCCAGAAACAAAACGCAACCTGGGCTTTTGGCTATAAATGCGGAATTGACTTTAATGATTCCTCTACAGTTAAAATATTCCCCATTAAAACATATGGATTTGAAAATTCTGCCTGTATTTCTAACGGGAGTGGAAAGCTGATTCTTTACTTGGGGGATAGTTCTCCCGGCACTTATAAACGTTCTATAATTAACAAAGAGCATTTAATTGTTGAGGGCGGATTGAATGTTAATACTCACATTTCTTTTGCCGGCAGTGTATTGTTTCTTCCCAACCCAAATGATTCAGCTGTTTACTATTTCTTTAATCTTGGAGAAAATAGCGGTTGCCCATGGTCATGTCTTTCCTTATACTATTCGTCTATAGATATGAACGAAAATAACGGAGATGGAAAGGTGACAATTAAAGACAGGCTACTGCTGAACGGTCCATTTAAGGAAGGAGTGGCGGCTGTAAAGCATGCCAACGGGAAAGACTGGTGGTTAATAGCGCATGAGCAAAACCAAGATAGCCTATGCTCAAATAAATTCTACAAAATTCTGATTGGTTCTTTCGGAATTCTTGGGCCATTTACACAGGAAATAGGAACTATGAATTGTGCGGGAGTATATTTACATGGGCACGGGGAAATAAAATTTTCACAGGACGGGAACCACATGGTATTTACAAATATTGAGGATAAGATAATTGACTTGTATGATTTCAATAGGTGTACAGGCAATTTATTTAATTACCGTCAAGTAGATAATAATATTCTGAGTGATTACGCACCTTACAGCTCTGAATTTTCGAATAATGGAAAAGTGCTTTATATTTCATCAAACATGGGTTATGGTGCTATTACTAACCTGGAAGATCGCATTTACCAATACGATTTAACCGCTTCTGATATTTCATCAACCCGCACTAAAATTTATGGCGACAGTACCCATTATTACGTTTTTGGTCAGCTACAAATAGCACCTAATGGCAAAATATATGTTGCATACGGTAGTCCCTGGAGTGGAATAGACAGTTTGAATTTTTATAACCAAAATCTATGCGTAGTTACCCAGCCCGATTCACTCGGCTTGGCTTGTGATTTCCAGCCCTTCAGTTTTTTTCTTGGTGATAGCTCGGCTTCAATGGGCGACATGCCTAATATTCCTAATTATGGTTTGGGTCCTTTAAGTATTTATAAAGCAGACGCAGGAGAAGACAAAACCATTTGCGTAGAAGATACAACGGTAAAAGGGGTAATTCTTGGAGATTCTTCGGTAGCAGGAGTTGCGTATTCATGGTATCCAACCGATAGCTTAAACGACCCATCTATAGCAATGCCATTTGCTAATCCAAGTCAAACTACGATGTATATAGTAACACTTACCGATACTTCTATCAAATACTCCTGCCAGTCAAGACAAGATACAGTGTGGGTGTTTGTGAAAGATTGCAGCGTAGGAATACCACAATATAGCAGCCAGCATGCGGTAGTCAGGGTTTATCCGAATCCGGGAAATGAAATCTTGAACATTGAATTAGAATTACTGAATCAAAATACAAGTATCCAGCAAGTCGAATTGTTTGATGTCAGCGGCAAGCTGCTGAAACAGACCAATCCAAACGCGCAGCACACAAGCCTCAGTACCCAGCACCTCACGCAAGGGCTTTACTTCTGCCGCGTTACGCTGAGCGATGGGGAGAGTGTAGTGAGGAAGGTGATGATCGGGAAGTGAGACGCTAAAGCAATCATACCAGAACTTTTACAAGCTACAATCGCATTGTCACCCTGAGCGGAGTCGAAGGGTGGTGGGTTTGCCAGCGCAACATGGTTCGACTCCGCTCACCATGACAACGCGCCAAATAAACTGGTCACACTAACAACTTTTTACGTTCTGGTTTTTTATTAATTTGCCCGCATGATCGTCCCCGTAGAAAAACAATTCAATGCGCTCGAAGCTCAGCGTAAGCAACTGCTTGAAGCTGTATCGCAGCTTTCGCACGAGCAGCAGAATTTCAAACCTTCCCCTGAGGCATGGAGCGTCCTGCAGGTGCTGAACCACCTCATCTATGCCGAGACCAATTCAGTGAAATACCTTCAGAAAAAAGTGCAGGGCATTGCCAATATTCCCAAATCAGGCATACAGGCGATGTTCCGGCTGTTTGTGCTGAATACCTCTTTGCGCTCTCCGCTTAAGTTCCGTGCGCCCAAAGCCGCACTGCCTCCGCAGGAAGATGTGTTCATCTTCGATAACCTCAAAGACAAATGGGATGCTAACCGTGAAGAGATGCGCAAAATACTTGACGGCCTCGATCCGTCAGGCGCGAACAAGCTCATCTTCAAGCATCCGGTGGCGGGCAGGTTCAACATCTACCAAACCATGTCATTCATCACCGAGCACATCGAGCACCACAAAAAGCAGATTGAAAGGATAAAGGCGGCTGCCGGATTTCCTTGAGTGACTATAGATGAATTTAACCGTGCGTTGTCATGGTGAGTCCCGAGTTACTCGGGAAACCATGTTGCGCTGGCAAACCCACCACCCTTCGACTCCGCTCAGGGTGACTGACGCTCCTGATCCAAACGAATAGAAATGCTGTTTGCTCAGTTATCTTATCCTAAAAGCAATATCCTGTATCTGCCGGTTCTCCTCTGCAGGGTCCCGGATTTTAATATTCTCAAAGTAGTAGACGTCACCCGGTCTGGCTTCCTGCACAAACTGGAGCGCCCTTTGTGAAAATTCAGCAGAGGTGCAAACGACTTCCATCAAGTCTTCATTCTTGCGCTGCCAGGTTATTTTATAGGTCAGCACTTTAAACTCAACAGTGAACAGAAAGTCCTTCATCACCACATCCAGCTTTTTTGCGATCCTGAATTTGTGCGCCTCTATCGCTCCGCCTGCCTGTCCGTTAACCACCGCATCGGGGTCGGGCACACGCTTCACCCGGAACTGCATTTCCTTCATCTTCATTTCCTTTCCTTCGTCATTTATAACATTCACGGAGATCATAGCCGTGCCGCTGTGATTCATTCTCGCAGTGTATGTTCCGTTCGCACCACGCAGCAAGCCGTCTCCCGTCAGATACGCCTTCACCTTTTCAGCCGGAAATCCTGGAACGGAAATGGAAAGCGGATTTTCAACCCCGGCATACAGCACGTTGATGTTATCCGGAGAGATGACTACACCGGGTTGCGCGGAATGATAGTTGATCTCAAATGGAAAATAATTGAACCCTGTGCCGTCTGGCTTTCTTATTTTGATCACTCCGTCCCGCGCCTGCTTTCCGGTTGCAGTCGGTAATTCCGCATAATCCGCAATTCCATCTTTCACGTCCAGCTTTTTGTAACCCTCTTCAAGCGGAAAATCGAAAACCTGGTTTTTCAGATTCCCGTTTGCATCGAGCATTTCCATTTCGCTTTTGAACTTCCCGACAAATACTTCCACATCAAGTGTCTTGCTGGTTGCAGCGAAAAATACCTGTGCACGATAATCCTGGCGGTTGGTAAGAATGTAGCTGTTCGGAGAAATGACCTTTGCAGAGACATCCTCAAAGATGTAAGAATTCAAATCAACACTTCCATAGAGCCGCTCAAGAATTCTTGCCTCCGCTTCTTTTGCATCTGCCTGAAGCTTTGAAAGCAGGGTGATGGCCGCGATCACCGGAACGCGCTCAAAATTGTAGTTCGACCAGCTCTTCTTTCCCAGCTTTTCCGCCTCTATTTTGTCATACTCCGCATCAAGGGAAATCTGCTCCTGCAGATCTGCATGATCTTTAAGCATCGGCAAAGACAGCAAATTATTTTTCAGATCACCTAACTTCTGTTCCAGGTCAGGGCCATTTTTCTGCTCGATCATAATGCGGGTGGTAACATCGGTGTTGCTGGCATTTTTGATTTTGCCGTTCTCGACTCCCCCGCTCTCATCCACGATACGGGCCTTCAGCCCGTCAACATAAGAATAGAATTCGTTCACCAGCACACGAACCTTGTTGGCATCTTCGATGTAGGGCTGCGTCTTGGTCTCATTGCTTTTGAATTTCGCTTCGAACAAATTCATCAGCGATGCGCTCTTCACCTCCACCGCGGCATTAGAAACGCTGAGTTTGTCGTTGATGAGCTTGAATACATTTAAGACTTCGCTGGAAACATTCAATGCAAGCAATGCGGTCAGCGCCAGGTACATGATATTGATCATCTGCTGACGCGGTTCTTTTGGAATGGACATAAGTTGGTTGTTTGAGGGTTATGAAATAACCCTTAGGGGTAGCAACTCAAAAGGGGAAGAAAGAAAATCAGGGGCGGAAAACAGGATGCTAACGGAGGAACGAAAAAGTTATTGTACCCAGGCTCTTTTGAAAGTTTACTTTAGTCCATAAACACCAGCTCAGTAATTGATAAGCGCTACTTTATCTCCGGCACGCCCGGTATTACCCGATTCATCTTCGGCACTCACCATCAAAATATATTCGGTCACGCTGGACGTTACCACCACGTACTCAGTGTCAATGCCAAAATGAAGTAAATCGGGTGAATAGTGAACACTGAAGATCAAGCTGTCGGGGTAATCTTCATCCCGGATGGAAACATGCACATCACTCAATTTACTGTCATCAGTCACCACACCGAGAAAACGTATCGTATCGCCCGAATCATAGCGAACACTATCTTCTACCGGATACCTCAAACTGATTACTGGAGCATCACCATCAGAGCACGATGAAAATGCAAAAGCTAATGATGCCACAACTGCGATGGGCAACAGAATCCGACTGGCTAAAGATTTCATTATTTATGACTTTTGGGCTTCCAAGATATGGATTATAATGGAAAGACAAAAAGCATATAAAAGAAAAAGGCATGGCCCAGTCCATGCCTTTTTCAATTTATAGTCAACACTTAAGGCATGATATGAATATGCACCGTATCCCTGCCTACGTTTCCGCCATGATCTTCTGCCGAGAAAATGACCAGTGCGTTGGTATGGTCATTCACAGATGACTTCCAGAAGAAATCAATATCATAGGTTGTCAGATCATGTACGCTCTGCGTTTTGGAATACAGGATGGAATCGTTTGCTGAATTTTTTATTTCAATATCCAACTCATGCATGCTTTTATCATCTGCTACGGTACCCTTTAAAAAAACAGTATCGGTATTCATAAAAACCTGCATTGCGGTTGGAGAGGTAATCGTGAACACCGGAGCCTCTGTATCAGGCCCATTGTGATGATCGTCATCGTCCTCTTCGCAAGCCGTAAACGTAACTATAGTTAATGCCAAAGTAAATTTCAAGATCAAAGGAAAAGTCAGTTTTAAATTTTTCATTTTTTAAGTTTTAAAAAGTTTTTTTCAGAATAAAAAAGATGTATTGACCAACCAGGCAGACTTGCTCACCATTTCTCCATAAGCCTGATACTGATATGCCGGCTGCTGATACGAAAAACCAATAGCAAACCTGCCGTAGTACAAATCAATACCAGCGGTAGCATACAGAATGTCGCCCCCGCTGTTGTATTTGGATTTATCATTATCAACATCCTTCCAAATGTGCTCATAGAAGATTCCTGCATTAGGAAGCAGTGCTAATCTGCCAGCCTTCAGCCAGTAAAACAGCTTTGCCGCACCACTGAATCGGTTGCCAAAGCGGTAATCATTTCTATTACCCAGATTCACCCGGTAACCAACGTCTGCCTGCGCACCAAATTGCTTGTAACGAACGGTATAGGTAGCATTCAGCACAAAATCAACACTGCCGCTTCCGGGCTGCAATGACGGGTCAATCAGCTCATCACCTTTTTCAAGATCAGATCTGCCTGTTGGAATTTTGATTCCCCCTCCCGCAAGCAGCGCATGCCGCCAGCGTCTGCATGAACTGTCACTGGTTTCAACTACGGAATATTTTGCTATCAAAAGAACGTCTCCCACGCCTTTTGACCCGGTCTCAAGATCTCCATCAACTTGGGTATTGAAGACAATGGGAAGAAAAGCGAAAAGCTGCAACCTTTTAGAAGGATAAAACCTTGTCCATAACTCAACGGAATTATAGTTGCGCGATGCAGTTCTTCCGCCATCCGTTAGAATAGATATATCGGAACCGGCATGGCTCCATCTTAATCCGATTATGTTTTTGTGGAATTGGGGCAATATTCCCGGATAATTACCTCCGCTTCCCGAAGCTCCGCATGAACATGCATTAACCTTAACGGTTATCATGCTCCATGCGAAGACCATTATGAGAATGTCCCGCATGATATTGATTTTAAATTGAAGGAATAAAAGATCCTAAAGACAGATCACAGGCTGCTAAACAGCCGGAGGATGAAATATTGCGGGAGAAAAGGAAGAAAGGACATTTGATGCAAAATGCCCCGATGTTGTTTTAACAGCTAACGGAGTTGGCAGCTTAATAAGCTCAGAATCCAGGAAAGGCTGCAACTCATTCAGATTTTTATATGGATTGGGAAGCTGACGCGGGTCCTGATCGCCAGATTCGGTCTTTTTTAACTGCTGTTTCAAATAACACTTTCCGTTACAATGCAACACGGGATTATCGCGGTTCTCGCAAACGTTGGCAGCAATATATGCTTTGTTAATATAGTAATAGCCAACTACTCCCATCTTAAGGGACACTTGCCACAGCAACACAACGGACAGAAATATTGAAACCCAGATTTTCAAAGCGTTACAAATATATACTTCCATCCTCGGAACATGAAATGACAAATGTCATGTTAAAGTCTTTTAGAAAAAGGCTTCTCCCCTGAGGTATTTAGACTTTAGCAAAGGGCATATTTTATATCGCTCATCCTTCGTATCATGGTAAATAGCCTCCAGTATTTCAAAAACATCTTTTATCCCGATCTTGTCAGCCCATTCGAAAGGGCCGTAAGGATAATTGGTGCCGAGTTTCATCGCGGTGTCAATGTCTTGAATGGATGCTGTTCCTTCCTGTAAAGTGTAACAAGCCTCATTGATGATCATGCAAATGATACGCGGAGTTACCATACCAACACGGTCTTTAACCAGCCTGTATTTCCAACCTAATTGCTGCATCAGTTTTTCCAGGGTGTCATGATCCTTATTGAAAATACTTACCTCTGCTAAATCTCGATGAATGAATGTTGGAATGCAATTCATTCCGATCAGCACGCAATTAACTTCTTTCTGAAAAGAATATACCGCCTCCGAAAGACTTCGCTTCACGGCACATGCTATTACCGGAACATTTTTGAGGCTGGCAAAGTGAGCCAGATTCTCCAGAGAACCATCAAAACACAAATCGAAAATCAAATCAAACTCCCCTTTTCCATCCCATTTCAGCTCGTGTTTTACATCCAAATCTTCCGGCAGCTTTAGTTTTAACTCTTCAAACCTTTTTAGCTCACCAATCGCTAATACTTTCATTTCGCCATTTTATATTTTTGATGGGATAAAGATAGAAACATGACCAATAAGAAAATTATCCGCACAGACCGGGCTCCGCTTCCTATCGGACCCTACAATCAGGGTGTAATGATTGATGATACATTATTTGTTTCCGGGCAAATCGCCCTGACGCCTGATACGGGTACTTTGGTCACCGGTGATATTCAATCGGAGACCAAACGCGTGATGGAAAATATTAGTGCGATTCTCGAAGCAGCAGGATTGGATTTTAAAAATGTTGTGAAATCATCCATCTTCCTCACAGACATGGGAAATTTTGCCTCTGTGAATGAAGTTTACGGCAAATATTTTGACGAGCCAACCGCCCCAGCCCGCGAAACCGTACAGGTGGCAAAGCTTCCTAAAAATGTGAATGTGGAAATATCCGTGATTGCGGTGAAATGACCGCCTCACCCCGCCCCTCTCCTACCGGAGAGGGAGTTCCGACCTTTGTACTTCTAGGTTTGGGCAATCCAAGGAAGCTTACCGAGGTCAACGTTTCCTCCACTGAGGATCAGCCCTACTCTTTTGTTTTGAAAAAGTTCTTTGTTCTTCAATACAGTTCCAAGCGATACTGCACTTGATGGCTCAACAATGATCTTCATTCGCTCCCAGATCAACCGCATCGCGTCAATTATCTCCTGCTCTGTGACCAGCAGAATATCAGCAACGTGTTCGTGAATGATCGCAAAAGTTTTCTCGCCAAGTGAGGTAAGCAATCCGTCACAAATGGTTTGCGGATTGTTTGACGGCTGAATGGAATGCGCCCGAATCGAGCGCCAGGCATCATCGGCATTCTTAGGTTCAGCTCCATACACCTTTGTGTAGGGGGAAAAATATTTTGCAGCAAGCGCTGAGCCGCTTAGCAAACCACCTCCACCAACAGGTGTGATAAGCATGTCAAGATTACTATTCTCGTCAAAAAGCTCTTGAGCAGCCGTAGATTGACCAGCGATTATATTTTCATGGTTGTATGGCGGAATGAAAGTCGCACCGGTTTTTTGTACAACTTCAGCAAGGGTCTCTTCCCTGGCCTGAAGTGTAGGCTTGCAGAAATGAATTTGTCCTCCATATTCCTGAACGCCTTTCACTTTTACTGCAGTTGAATTTTCAGGCATCACGATATAAGCATGAATACCCAGTCTTTTTGCCGTGAGCGCAACAGCCTGAGCATGATTTCCTGATGAATGAGTAGCTATTCCCTTTTTGCGCAGCTCATCGCTTAATAATAAGGCAGCGTTAGTAGCTCCGCGGGTTTTGAAAGCTCCTGCCTTTTGAAAATTTTCACACTTAAAGAAAAGCTGTGCCCCGCTCATCCGGTTGATAGTTGAACAAGTCAGAACGGGAGTGTTATGGACATACGGCTCTATGCGCTTTCGGGCATCAAGAAGATCTTGTTTGGAGATTGTCATTTTAGAATCGCTTTTCCGAAAATAAATCTTAGGACTGAATAGAGGATAACTTTGTTTTTGATGTTAAAGAAGAAAAAACCTCAAAAAGGATTTTCAGGTAAGTGGAATTATTAATAAATTGAGCTTGTTAAGAATTCCTGTTCTTTAAAATTATGGTTGCAAGCCGGTCTATCGTCCGCCTCAGGCGGAAGGAAAGTCCGGGCGGCAAAGAGCATTGCACCTCCTAACGGGAGGGTCCCGAGCAATCGGGAACAGATAGTGCCACAGAAAATAACTGTCCGCCTTTGGCGGATGAGGGTGAAAACGTGAGGTAAGAGCTCACGCTTCGGTAAGGCAACTTGCCGGAGGGGTAAACCTTGCAAGCCGAAAGGCCAAATACACCACGGTCCTGAGTAATCGGGGCAGAGTTGCTCGCTCAATCCGCTTTGGCGGAACCGTGAGGGGTTGGCTGCTAGAGGTTGCGAGTGATCGCAATCCCAGATAAATGATAGAGCTTGTGTTGAGCAATCAGCGCAGGACAGAACCCGGCTTACAGGCTTGCAACCTGATTTTAAATCCTATTTTATCTTACACGACAACACTTTCTTTCCTTCAATGAACCCCTCGAACACGTCATTGATCTTTACTTCTCCAACGCCCGATGGAGTGCCGGTGAAAATGAGATCGCCTTTTAAAAGTGTGAAGTATTGAGAAATGTGGCTGATGAGTTTTTCGAAAGGGAACAACATTTCTTTTGAGTGACCATCCTGAACAATTGCATTGTTCTTTTTCAGCGTGAAATGAATGTTGTTTGAATCCTTCAACTCCTTTACGGGCACAAAATTTCCAACGGCTGCGGAACCGTCAAAAGCCTTTGCTGTTTCCCAAGGCAATCCTTTTTCCTTGCTTTTGTTTTGAATATCTCTGGCAGTAAAATCAATACCCACTGTTATTTCATCAAAATATTTATGGGCAAATTTTTCAGCAATCCCGCGACCGTTTTTATTGATCTTCAATACAAGCTCTCCTTCGTAATGGAGGTTTTTTGTGAAGGCAGGATAAAAGAAAACCTTACCGCTTCTGGTCATTGCAGTTGATGGTTTCATAAATATCACCGGCTCGGAAGGAATCTCATTTTTCAATTCCTTCGCGTGCTCTGCGTAATTTCTGCCAATACAAATGATCTTCATGTTGCTAATTGTGAAAATTCATTGTACGGTCAATACCAATGGTAACAAAACTTTTTACCGCTTCACATGCCTTTTCAATTTTTTCCGGCAGTTGTTTTTTCTCTTCAGCTGACCACTTGCCTAATACATAATCAACCTGGTAGCCTTTTGGAAAATCACCCCCGATGCCGAAGCGCAGGCGCGGGAATTCGGTAGTGCCCAAAGTCTCGATAATATTTTTCAAACCATTGTGCCCGCCATCGCTTCCGCTTTTTCTAACCCGAAGCTTTCCCAAGGGAAGGGCAATGTCATCGGTTACCACCAGCAGATTTTCAACCGATAGTTTCAAATGTTCGAGCCAGTATTTTACGGCCTTGCCGCTTAAGTTCATATAAGTTGTGGGCTTGATGAGGTGCAGGCTCTTGCCTTTGAATTTCACCATCGAATAATAGGCGTGACGATCAAGGGTGAATTGAGCGGGATCGCTGACAAGGCTATCTAAAATGTCAAAACCAATGTTGTGACGGGTTTGCGCGTATTCGTTACCGATGTTGCCGAGACCTGCAATAAGGAATTTCAAATCTTGTTGTCCGGTTGATTAGTTGATTAGTTGATCGGTGACTGGTTAACCAGGTTCTATCCTCATCAACCAATCAACGGATAAACAGATTAACCGATAACAAACTTATTTCTTCCCTTCCGGCTTTTTCTCAGCTTTTGCCTCAGGCTTAGCTTCAGCCTTCTTCTCACCTTCAGCAGGCTTTGCACCTGCAGCAGGAGCAGCTGCTGCGCCTTCAGCAGGGGCTACAGCACCTTCGACTGCCGCAGCAGCCGGTTTTTCCTCTACCACCCTCGGAATATATGTAGCTGCTATCGGAAGATAGCCAATGTTCAATATTTCCACGTTGGGGATCTTCACTTCTTCAACCTTGATTGATTTTCCCAGCTCTAAATTTTCAACGTTTATCTCAACATGCTCGATCAAATCCTTTGGGAGCGCCCTGATCTTCAGCTTTCTCATTTTCTGGTCGAGTTTACCACCAGCCTTCACACCCGCGGCCTGACCGATCAGTTTGAGCGGCACTTCAGCCGTAACCTTCTTTGCCGGGTCGAGTTCCAGAAAATCAATGTGTGAGATTTTATCGGTTACCGGGTGGAACTGGATTTCCTTCAGAATCGTGCTGTATTCCTTTCCGTTAACCGTGATGGTTACTGTAAAGAACTCCGGGTTATAAACGATTTTCTGAAAGGCATTGTAAGGCGCGTGAAAGTGAACCGTTTCCCCGCGGCCGTAGATAACGCATGGCACGAAGCCGTCCCTTCTGTATTGCCGGGCATGCTTGCCCCCGATCTCGGTTCTTTCTGCGCCTTCAAGAGTAAGTGATTTCATAATATGCTGAATTTACTTTTTTAATAAGGATTTATGAATAATGAAGTGATTGACTTGTGTTCGTGCGTGCGCCTCATGGCTGTAGCAAAGATTTCATCCACTGACAACACTTTTATCTTATCATGCGGCTTTTCGCTGCGGATAGGAATGGTATCGCAAACCACAAGTTCGGTCAGCTTTGAGTTCTGAACTCTCTCATAAGCATTTCCAGACAACACCGGATGAGTGCAGAATGCCCTTACGCTTTCAGCGCCTTTTTCCAAAAGAATTGAGGCTGCATTGCAGATTGTCCCGGCCGTATCAATGATGTCATCAACCAATATCACATTCTTACCAGCGACATCTCCGATTACGGTCATCTGGGCAATCTCGTTAGCGCGAACGCGGTATTTGTCGCAGATCACCAGGTCAGCATTGAAGTGCTGTGCGTAGGCCCTCGCCCTTGCTGTGCTGCCTACATCAGGCGAAGCGAAAGTGATGTTGGATAAACCAAGCGTTTCGATATAAGGAATGAAAATAGCCGAACTGTTCAGGTGATCAACCGGAATGTCGAAGAATCCTTGTATCTGCCCGGCATGGAGGTCCATGGTCATTACCCTGTTGGCGCCTGCTGCGGTGATAAGGTTTGCAGCCAGTTTAGCCCCGATGGACACGCGGGGGCGGTCTTTCCTGTCCTGGCGCGCCAGCCCGAAATAAGGCATCACTGCAACGATATAATCTGCCGAAGCTCTCTTTGCAGCATCCACGATCATCAGGAGTTCCATCAGGTTATCGAACGGAGCGAAGGTGGATTGGATTATAAAGAAGAAAGAGCCTCTGACATTTTCTGTGATAACCGGCTGGAACTCCCCGTCACTGAACCGCTGAACGGTGAGGTTGCCCAGAGGCTGGCCGTAGCATGTGGCTATTTTCTTGGCGAGGTACCGCGAAGCGCTGCCGGAAAATATTTTGATCGAGGGTTCCACCTATTTAATAAAGCCTTGATTCGTTAAAAGGAACGCAAATTTAGAGAAATTTCCCGGTTGTGCAATCGGGAAATTGGAGATTTTCCGGGAAGTTCAGGCCGATAAGAATGGCATTCCCGCGGGATGCCGGAACGTGTCCGGCATGACAGACACCATCCTCACCACTCTACTACCACCTCTCTAATTCATTTTCACCACCCGCATCGTCCTCTGCCCGTCACCTTTCACCATTACGAAATAGATACCCGGTTCACAGGATTCCAGCGAAAGCTCTTGCTGAACCTGATTTTTTGGCACCACTTCCTGCATTACCTTCCCGCAGATGTCCATCAAGATGATTTGATTCACAGTGGTTTCGGATGGCCATTGAATAAGGATTTTGTCTTTTGTAGGATTTGGGATGATCGTGATGTTGCTCAGTTTATCAGCTCCTTCAACTCCGGTACACTCCTGCACGGTGATCTTCTGGTATTCGGTGTTTTCACAGCCATTGCTATCCATATAAGTATAGCCGATGAGATGCGTTCCTGTTCCTGCTGTTTGTGGACTGAACGCGTTGTTGCTGACGTTTGCGCCATTGTAAATGCCTCCTACAGGCGACCCGCCTGACAGATTCAGAACACCTGCATTTTCACAAAGCAACGTGTCTTGTGACGGAAGATTAAAAATGACAACCGGCAAAGGATTCACAACGACCTCGGTAAGTAAAGAGAGCGGACTGTTGCATCCGTGAACGTCTTGGTATTCTACGGAGTATGAACCGGAAGTGGTGACAACAACTGAAGCTGACGTTTCACCATGAGCCCAGCTATTTCCGGTTGGCTGGCTTGAGGTGAGCGTGACTGTTTCACCTTCGCAAATCTCAACGGTTCCGGCAGGAGTGATGGTTGGCGCAGTTGGAATAGGATAAACTGTTATCGTTTCCGGTGATGATGGCAGACTGGTACAGCCGTTTGCAGCTTTAAAAGTCACGACATAGAGGCCACCTGATGTTACTACGATATGTTGCGTTGTATCTCCGGTGTTCCAGGTGTTGCCTGATGGTTGGCTCGAAGCGAGGACTACACTATCGCCCGTGCAAAAACTCGTAAGGCGGTCGGGGGTGATGGAAGGCGCTGGCGGACGGCAGCTAAGCACGGTGTCGTACACGGTGTTCCAGGCCACGTTGGTTCTAACGGGATCGTTGAAGTCAAAATAGATGTCTACAGCATTCTCAACAATGGTTCCGTGTAGCAAACCGGGATTCAACCTGATGTGGAATTTCACAAAGCCATGGCTTTCGGGCTCATTCACAAAACTGTCTGGAAGCAAAATATTGTCGAATGTCCATTCGGCAATTCCCTGTCCGTAAATATTGAAAGTGTAAGGATGGCTGCTTGCTCCGCTGATTAAAGTTGCAATGTCGAGCACATCCGTTGCGATGGTATCGCGGATGACAACTTTGAATGCCGTATCGTTACCAGTATTCTGGAATCGGATGAGATACTCCAGTTCTGAGTCAGAATTGATGTAACGGTTTGAAGTAACTCCGGTTGGGAATACCTGCTTGTCATTGGGATCGAAAGAGCCGAGAACCTGCAGGCAGAATGTTTCAATGTTTAAGTCTTCATCATTTTGCGGGAGGGTATTGACGTTTCCGAAGATGGCAGGACTGCCGCAGGCTTCAACTGTGTATTGAGCGGCTGAATAAGTTATTGGGCCGACAATAAATTTAATTGCCAGACGCACAGTGTTACCATTTGCCGGGAACTTTACTTCAGTTGTATCTCCCGGAGCAAGATAATAGTTGACAGTATCTGCCAGCGCACTGTTTACATAGATTTCGAAAAACCCGTTATAGGAATTGACGCTATGGGCATTCCAAATGGTGAACTGTACCGAATCTCCGGCCGCACATTCTCCATAAACATACATCTGTCTTCTGTCATAAGCAGGGTCTGGAGTGAAGCAGGATGAATCGGGATAGATGCGGGCTGTGACGCATTGCGTGCTGCCGAGGGGCGCGTTGCAATTAAGAAGCGCAGTTACATTGAATGAGCCTTGTTGATTGATGTTGAGGTTCCCGATGGGAAAAGTGTAAATATTTCCTGATGCGTTTGACCAGGGTATCTGGCTTGTTTGAGGCTGCAAAAAATCTCCAAAATCAATTTCAATGAATGCGTTGGATGCGGGTAATGTGCCCGTGTTGCCGTAACTGATTGTGTAAGCATTATTAACGCACCTCCTTAATAGTGGTAAGCCCAGGTCAACAGACAAACGCGGACAATAGTAGTCAGCCCGAACGGTAAAGTTGATCCCGTTTGTTGTGTCTGACGTACTTGTGATCTGCACGTTATGAGAGGTAGCGCAGGTTTGTTGCCAAATTGTATCTTCGGTGGCAATAGAAATGGTGTAGCTGCCTGTGTCGAAAAAATGGATGGTATAATTTCCTGTAGAATCGCTTATGCCATATCGGGGTCCGGGCTCAGCATTAACAAGAAAGCTGAGAAGT
>CAYOYI010000048.1:0-15358 GCA_964408105.1 uncultured Chitinophagaceae bacterium
ACCGGAAAAGTTTTAGAATTCAAAGGGCTGACCGAGATCACCGAAGTTTCATCAGTTGTCATTCTGGATTCCAATCAAATCATTAATCCGGTGCTACTTTCCTTTCCTGTTCCATCGCTGAAATATCTGGAGCAGTTTGAAGGTATGCTGGTGAAGATTGACCGGCAGATGACAGTAATTCACAATGAAAGTGTAGGAGAATACGGTGAGATCATCCTGGGAACAGAGCGGCTTTTTAAGCCAACCACCATCATTGATCCCAATGATGAACCGGCCACCGGTAACTCCAGTGACGGGAGCAGCAATATTTCGGCAGTGAGAGAAAAGACTGATCTTAATGAAAGAAGCATGATAGTGCTGGATGACGGCAGCCGCGATAAAAACCCCAGACCCGTTCCGTATGTTGATCCAAAAACTAACACAATAGGAAACGGAACCACTACAGGTCAGGTTACAGGAATCTTGTCGTATGAATTCGGTAAATACTGCATTCATCCGACTGAAAAAGTTGTTTTCAATTATGCTTCACGTCCGCAATCACCCTCTGCAGGAGATAACGACTTGGTAGTTGCCGGTTTTAACGTGCTGAATTATTTCAATGGTAATGGCCGGGGTAGCGGCTTTCCAACAACCCGCGGGGCACAAACGATGAAAGAGTTCCAAAGGCAGCGTGAGAAAATCTTTGCAGCCTTAAAAGAGATTAACGCAGATATTGTAGGGCTGATGGAAATTGAAAATGATGGCGATGAAAAAAAATCCGCGATTGCCGACCTTGTGGACGGTTTGAATAAATTGGTTGGGTCCGATATCTACGATTACATCCGCGACCCAAAGGTGGAAAATGGAAATCCTGGAAAAGATCCGATCAAGGTTGCGATAATTTACAAGCCCGGAAAGCTTACGCCTGACGGTGCGGCTAAGGCCGATACAAACAAGGTTTTCCTGCGGAATCCTGTTGCGCAGACATTCATTGTAAAATCAAACCGGGAAAAATTCACGTTAGTTGTGAATCACTTTAAGTCGAAAGGATGCCAGGAAGCCGTTGGTTTGGATAAAGATCAGAATGACGGGCAGGGCTGCTACAATAACGTTCGCAAAAAACAGGCACAGGCGCTTTTGGATTTTGCAAAAAAACTTGAGCGGCAAAGCAGTGACACGGACGTGATGATCATCGGAGATTTAAACGCCTACCGGGAGGAAGACCCGCTCGATATTTTGAAAGGTGGGGGATTTGCGCTCGTAACTCCGGAGGAGTACAGCTACGTATCAAAAGGCGAGATGGGTTGCCTGGATCATGCGCTTGTCACTGCATCGCTTGAGCCAAAGGTTGCTTCCGTTCAAATCTGGCACATCAATGTAGACGAGCCCAGAGTTTTAGATTACAGAATGTCCAACCCTTCCGGTTTTTATAAACCAGATTTCTACCGCTCATCTGACCACGACCCGCTGATCGTTGGGTTGAAGTTTTAAATGTTGTAAGCCTCACCCTGAAGCGCTTCGCTTTCTGTCCCTCTCCTATGGGAGAGGGAAATACGGGGGACTCCCTCTCCATCGGAGAGGGGCGGGGTGAGGCTTCTCGTCCCAATTACCCAACAACGCAACTCATACTGTGCATATATGCTCACCTGCTTACCTACCTGAACCGATAGCTTTGAGCTATCCAGAGTCGAAAGGGAATCAGATAAATGTAATCCCGAAAAAGAGCCAGCCATTTTGTCCATGCTAAGCCCTCCGGATTTGCCCCGGAGGGCTTTTTGTTTTATAGCTCCAGCACCCCAAAATCCTTTCCAAGCCTCCTGCTCTCCCGGAGCTTCGCCACGGTTTCAACTACAGACTGCTTCACGGAGATGAAGTCATAATTGAGCAGCGTCCTTATCTTTTGATTGTCATACTTAAAATCGGAAGCGGTGATACCGGCAACCTCCGAGTTGTAAAGCGGTTTGCTCCTGGTCACTGTTGAACGAACCGCATCGAATATTTTTCCAATTGGTATCATCACGTTGTTCAGCGCGAATGACGGAGGATTTTTCCCGAGCTCACGAGCAATGCCGCTGATCACTTCACGGAAGGTCAGGTTCTCCGCATTCAGAATGAATTTTTCTCCTGAGATTTCAGACTCCATTAATTGAATCATGATCTTCGCAACATCCCGCACATCCACGTAGCCGGTCGAGCCGATAGGATAAAAAGGCTGCCACTTTGCAACGGCTCCAAAAAGCTGGGTTGAACTGTCAGACCATTTTCCTGCTCCCAATACCAATGTCGGATTCACGATCACTGCGTTCAATCCTTCCGCAATTCCGCGCCATACTTCCTGCTCGGCCTGCAGCTTGCTGATGCTGTAATAAGTGTCGTGACTGTTCTTATCCCAATCCGCATTCTCATCAATCAGGTCATTGTTCTCCGATCTGCCAAGTGATGAGTAAGAACTTGCGTAAACCATTTTCGCAATCCCTGCTTGGAGCGCAACGTTCACTACGTTTGCCGTACCCTCGATATTCACTTTCATCATCTTCGTCCTTTCAGCCGGATCAAACGAGATCAATGATGCGAGGTGATAAACTTTTTTGATTCCTTTAAATGCTTCCTCCAAAGATGGCACATCAAGAACATCAGCTTCTATCCATTCAACTTTGTCTTTTGCTTCAGCCAATAATGAAAGGTCGCTGCTGCTTCGCCTGATAGCGCGAACTGCATTTCCATTTTTAATCAGATAGCGAGTTAAATAGGAGCCGACAAAACCGGTCGCACCGGTGACAAGGATCATCAGAGTGAGGTTTTCAGCAGCTTCTTATGTCCCTGGTAAATTGTTCCGCCAATGTTGTCGCGTTCTGCACCGGTCACAGAGCTGAAGCAATTGATCTCGTCCCTGACGCGCAATACGCCCATGAGCGCGATCATCAGGGCTTCCTTAAATTTCACATTTTGTTCTTCAGGAACAAAAACGGTCATAGGTACCTTTTCTGAAATCCGTTCGATGAGGAATTTGTTCAACGCACCGCCACCAGTCGTGAGCATCTTGTCAACCTTTGAAATATTCACGGATTCTTTCTGCATCACTTTCTCAACGGCCCTTCCGATCTGAATGGCAATGTGCTCACATAAAGTGCAGAGCTTGTCTTCAACCGAAAGTTGATGCCTTGCCACCACTGGCGCCATCACCTTACTCACCCAGCCACCACTCATGGATTTGGGATAATCTTTGTCGTAATACCACGATGAATTCAATTCCTGCAACAAATGATTGTTGACTGAGCCGGAACGCGCCATGTCTCCATCTTTATCAAACTCCTGCCCAACTGTTTTAGCGAGCTTGTTTAAGATCAGGTTCACCGGACTAATATCGAAAGCGATGTATTTATCGCCAATGTGACAAGTGATATTTGCGATGCCGCCAAGATTCATCAGGTATTTGTATTCTGAAAAAAACAACTTGTCGGCTGCCGGAACGATTGGCGTTCCCTGTCCGCCAAGGGCAACATCAATCGCCCTGAAATCGCAGATCACCGGATAACCCGTGAGCGCAGCGATTGCTGAGCCTGAACCGATCTGGCTCGTGAAGCGGTTTTCCGGTTGATGAAAAACAGTTTGTCCGTGCGAGCAGATGAAATCTAATTCACTATCGAGATTGTTGCGCTCGATGAATGCCTTTACCTCCGTACCGAAGTAGTGGCCGAGAAAGGCATCTGTTTTAAGATAGGTTACAGCATTTTGCAGCACAAGCTGTTCAAGGCGCAGCTTCCATTTGGGAGGATAAGGAACGGTTTCTGCTTTGGGAATGGTGAAGCTCCATTTTCCTGCATCTTCCGTGATGTGGCAATAGGCGATATCCAGCCCGTCCATAGAGGTTCCTGACATCAGCCCGATAACTTTATATGTTTTCATAGTCCGACAATTTTTCAGGATAGTTAAAAGAACTGAAAATAAAGTTAATCACAATTTGACAACCCTCAGAACTAATGGGGCCTTATTACTTCCTCAGAGTCATAACATACCTGGCAACCGCATCGATTTCTTCAGAAGTAAGTTTGTTGGTGAACGAAGGCATTTTGTAATCTCCGTTGGAAATCATATTGGCCGCTTCCTCAACTGAAAGAAAAGATTCTGCAAGATTTGAGGCGTCCTTTACACCAAGTTTGCCATCAGTTCCATGACATGGGGTACAATATTTACCGTAGAGCGCATCGCCTCTGACCACCGCGGAGCCTGCCGCAACAGAACTCCGGCTGCAACTTGCAGAGAAGATAATTGCGGCCAATGCCAGATATGGCAAAGTAATCTTGAATATTTTCACGCTCAGAATTTTAACGGAAGTAAATTTAATTTACTGATTTCAGTCAGGCCATGGCAAAGACTTATTTAAACAATCTTGAGAAAATGTACAAAGAACATGCTGACGCAAAACAGGCGGCAGCGATGGCAAAATATATGCGCGATCAATTCGAGTTTTTCGGACTGTCTTCGCCACTGCGCAAGGCAACTGACAAGGAATTTTTGAGCAAAAATGGAATGCCTGAACTTGAAGAACTGCCTTTTATCATAAGGGATGCTTATAAACGGCCTCAGCGTGAGTTTCAATATTTCATCAACGAGGTAACTCGAAAATGCATCAAAAAACTACCTGAGGAATTCATTGCCACAACAAAATTCATGATTGTTACCAGGTCGTGGTGGGATACAGTCGATATGGTAGCTGCGGACCTCGTTGGAACTTTAGTGAAGCGCTTTCCAGCGCTAACGAAAACTATGGATGAGTGGATCAAGGCAGATAACATCTGGCTGCAGCGAACGGCTATTCTTCATCAATTACGTTTCAGAAAGCAAACTGACGAGAAAAGGCTTTTTGATTATTGCCTCAGACATGCTTCTCAAAACGAGTTTTTCATTCGCAAGGCGATAGGGTGGGCATTGCGGGAGTATTCGAAGCATGATCCTTCGGCTGTGAAAAAGTTTGTCGAGAATGCACCGATTTCTAATCTTAGCAAGAAGGAAGCGATGAAGTGGTTGGAGAGGAAGAAGTAATCAAAATTATTCAGCCTCTTCCTTTTCCGTCTCAGGCACACTCTGATAGCGCGACTTCACGAAGTTGCACCAGTCACAGTATTTGTCGTTGCAGCCTTTTTTGAACTCAAGGTTCATGATGCCGGTGTAGGCAGTTTTGATCTGGTCTTTGATCAGTTCCATTTCCGGGTTGCCAACGGAAATGCGTTTCTTGTAGAAGTTCCCGTCATCATCGGGTTGAATGAAATCAATTTCAGCAGAGGCAAATTTCCAGTCAACCTGTTTTGAGTTCTCAATCAGTATCCTGTAAAACACGGCTTGCCGCCAGTAGTCTCCGTCAAGCGCATTCAGCTTTTTCTCCCCGTTCTTAGGATTGCCGGTTTTATAATCCACTACGTTCACATTCTTTCCTTCGAATTCTATCTTGTCAATTTTTCCGTTTATGGGGACGCCATTCACTTCCACATCACGGAAATAGCGTTCAGGGGAGATCACATTGTTCCATGAATTCACATAGTGATTGTAATAACCGGACAAAACCTGTTTGCCGTATTCCATTCTTCGTTTAAACTGATCTTCGGTGAAAGCTTCTTCCTCGCGATACATAGCGCGTTCAAAGTCTTTTATCAGTACGTCTAATAGCGGGAATTTTTTATCAGCAGCGAGCATTTTGCGTGCAAGCTGTTCTAAAGCGATATGAACTGCGGTTCCAAATGCCAGGTGTTCGTTTTTAGCAGTTGGCACGCGCAGCACATATTTAAAGTAAAAGCTAACCGGACAGCGCAAATATTCATTCAGGTGCGTTGCGCTGAGTGAATAATTCTCCAGGGTTTTTTTTAAACGAGACTCTTCAATCAACTCCAGCTGTGGAGGAGCTTCCTCCGTCATCATTTGCTCATGGAAATTTATGAGGTCGTCTTCGCTTACATCAATACGCTGTGCTTTGATTCCGGTTGACGATACGATCTCTCCGACAAACCTGCTCTCGGGCTGGTCAACCATGTTTTTATCAGAGGTGTAGTAACTGATATAGAGATGTTTCTTAGCGCGTGTCATGGCAACATAAAACAACCGCCTCGATTCTTCCTGCTCGTCACCTCCTTGAGTGTAATGCGTCACGAGGTTGTCGGGAAGTTTATACCCACTACCTGAGCCTCCTTTTTCCCACGCATCTTTGGTGCATCCCATTAAAAAGACGTAATCAAATTCCAATCCTTTTGATGAATGTGCAGTGATCAGGTTCACTCCATTTTCGGCATAAGATATTTTACGAATCGGAAGTTCAATTACATCCTGCCGCATCAACTTTATCATATCCAGCAGAGTGGAGATATTCAGCCTTGGATTCTTAGCGCTTTCGCCTTTTACGAAATCAAAAAAGGTTGTCAGTTCCTGCATCAACCACATTCTCTCTGATGACTGCATGATATATTTCAGTATCCCTCCGCGCGTTACGATCTTTTCAAGCAATGCCTGCAGCGTGATATTTGAAGATTCGGAGATCCAGTATTCAAGGTCTTCGCTTAGTTTCTTTAGTGCCTTGTAGCTTTCGTCATCGTGTTCTTCGAACAATTCGTTTTTTACTTTCCCCGAAACCTTACTGATCTCTTCCCGCCAGGATGTAAAAGGATTGTCGCGCTTTGCTTGTTTTATCTCCAACGCAAGTCGTGCGATCACCAGCGGATTGATATTAAAAATGTCAAAGTGCAGGATGTCAAAAAGCAGATGTTCTCCGCTGCCGGGAGATTTGGTTTCTGCATTAATGTATTGGAGGATTCCAATGATGTGATTCACCAGCAGCGCATTAAGCACATTAGCTCTGCGCCTGATGTTCACGGTAACGTTATTAATAGCAAGGAACCTGGCAAGATCTTCTACCTGCTTGTGCTTGCGATAGAGTACGGCAATATTTCCCGGGTTGATACCTTTGCTTTTTAAAGCAATGATCTCCTGAGCGATGTGAACCGTTTCATAATCCATGCTCGGATATTCCCTGATCAGCGGTTGGATCTGCAGGTCAGCGTTTTCTCCTTTGGCAACAAGGTCTTTGCTTAAGCCGTCAATAGCATTGATCAACCGTTCTCTGTTGCGCTCAATCAGCGCCTTTGAGGCATTAAGAATATTTTGTGTGGAGCGATAATTCTCTTTTATGAGAATGATGGAAACACTATCCTTGAATTGTTCCCGGAACTGCATGATATTCTGCACGTTTGCGCCCTGGAAACGAAAGATGGATTGATCATCATCGCCAACAACAAAAACATTTGGCACTTCCCAGTAGCTGATAAGTTGTTGCAGGATTTGATTTTGAATTCCATTTGTGTCCTGGTATTCATCAACCAGCACGTATTGATAACGCTCCTGGTAATTCAGCAGCAGATCAGGATTTTTTTCAAAGGCATCATGCATCCAAAGCAGCATGTCATCGAAATCGTAGCGTTTTTTTTCAGCTACGGTTTTGACAAACCGAGGGAATTCATTCGCTGCGGCTTTGAATTGTTCCATCCGCTCGGTTTCCTTTTGGATGGCTGAAATTTTAAGGTCACCTTTTTGATAGCCTTTTGCCCGGTTGGATGTCTTGTATTTGAATTCTTCCCGCTCAGGAAGTGACGCAAGGTAATCATCCGCTTTTGAGCAGATATATTCAGGAGTCCAACCTTCGTTTTTCATCAGCCGATACAGATCGCGCATCCTTTTTCTTTCGTAATATGGATCGAAGGTCATTCGCTTCAGTGGATGGTCAAGCGGAAAACCATCAATCATCTCCCGAAGGATTTCATTTGCTTCCAGGTCTGATATCAATTCAAGATCATGAATACCGAACAGGTCAAGATTATCCTGAATGATGTTGTTGCAGAACGCATGGAAAGTATTTATCGTCAGACGGTAAGCTTCAGGCCCGATGAACTGCACCAACCTTTTTCGCATGGCAATCGCACCTGCATCAGTATAGGTAAGGCACAGAATATTTTCCGGCTGTGCGTCTGTGTTTTGCAGGATGTATCCAATCCTCGCGGCTAAAATTTGAGTTTTACCAGTACCCGGTCCGGCAATTACCAAAACGGGTCCCTCAATAGTTTCAACAGCCTGGCGCTGCTCGGGATTTAGTTTGTCAAGTTCCTGCTTGAAATTTTCCCGGTATGAAGTAGGTTCCGGAATGCTGTAATCGGAAAGCGGTTCCATCGAAGTCTGTGAAAATAAATCCATGTTCATCAAAAAGCTTCTAAAAAAATTGCCAGAGAGGAGAGCGCTACAAGTTAGGAAAAGATCGTAATCCTGCTAAGCCATAAGTGATTTATCTCATGGCTAAGAGTGACTTTGGTCATTAGCCTGAGTTTTCACCGAAATTACTTTAGAGCTATAAAACCATTTAATATGAAAGCGATAAACACAATTTTTTTCATTGCCGGATTAAGTTTATTCGGTTTAATGTATTCATGTACGAGCGGAGATGGTTCTTCATCCTCATCAGTATCCGCGCCAGCAGTGAGTGAAGCCGCGCAGCCAGCCGGAGGCGGTCAGGCAAGTGTTTCGGATGATGATTCTCAAAAGGATATTGTAAAGGTTGCTGTTGGATCAGCAGACCATACCACGCTGGTTACAGCCCTGAAGGCGGCTGGGCTGGTTGATGCTTTGGCAAATGCCGGCCCGTTCACTGTATTTGCCCCAACCAATGATGCATTTGGAAAGCTTCCTCCCGGAACGGTGGATGATCTTTTGAAGCCTGAAAATCTGGACAAGCTGAAAGGGATTTTGCAGTATCATGTTACCCCCGGAGTTTACAAAGCAGAAGCTTTGAAGAATGGTCAGAAATTAGGGATGGTCAATGCCCAAAACGCGGTTGTATCCGTTGCAGATGGAAAAGTAAAGATCAATGATGCAAATGTTGTAGCTTCCGTTCAGGCTTCGAATGGAGTCATTCATGTTGTTGACGGGGTTCTCCTTCCGCAATAAGCAGTAGCAGGTAAGAGAGTTCAGTTCTCAACCCTGAGCTTGTAACCGGTGCCGTGAATGTTCACGATTTCCAGCTTAGGGTCATCTTTGAGGTATTTGCGAAGCTTGGTGATATAAACATCCATGCTTCTGCCGGTGAAGTAGTTATCGTTTCCCCAAACCAGTTTCAGCGCTATTTCGCGTTCTAAAACCTGGTTTGCATTCAGGCAAAGCAGTTTAAGCAGATCAGCTTCCTTGGTAGTCAGCTTGTGAGAATCTCCATTAGTTGAGAGTTTTTGTGTCGGATAATCGAAAGTGAATTTTCCGATAGTGAAAGTATTTTTCGCAGGCCCGTCTTTTTTCCCTTTTCCGGTTCTTTTTAGCACGGCTTCCACACGAGCTTCCAATTCTTCCATACTGAAAGGCTTGGTGATGTAATCGTCTCCACCGAGCTTGAATCCTTCGATCTTGTCTTCTTTCATTGATTTTGCCGTGAGAAAAATTATCGGAGTTTTCTGATCTGTTTTGCGCACATGTTTAGTGAACGTGAATCCATCCATTTTTGGCATCATAATATCAACCACACAAATATCAAATGACGAGCTGTTGAACGCCTTAAGTCCCTGTTCGCCATCTTCTTTATGCACGACTTCATAGTCTTTGTGCTCTAAAAATTCTTTCAAAACAAATCCAAGGTTCGGATCATCTTCCAGCAGCAGGACTTTCGATTTTTCAGCGTTCTTCATTTTTATGATGTTGAATGTGGAATGAATATCTCAAAAGTTGTGCCCTTTTGCGGTTCGCTTTTCAGCCTGATGGACCCGCCATGAGCTTCAACCATTGCTTTGACATAGCTTAATCCCAGCCCGAAGCCTTTCACATTGTGGACATTGCCGGTTGGGACACGGTAAAATTTTTCAAATACTCTCTTCTGAGCCTCTTTAGACATTCCGATACCTTTATCAGAAACTATAATCGTCACCCCGCCATCCTGATCACAAGTGGTGATTGTTATGTCAGGTTTTTCTGTTGAATATTTAATAGCGTTGTCGAGCAGGTTGGTGATGATATTGGTGAAATGCGTTTCATCAACGTATGCCTCGGGATAATGCGCTCCAAAATCTGATTTCAAATTTCCGCCACGTTCTTCCAATTGAAGCGACATCTTTTCAATAGCCTTTTGGATCAGGTTGTGAACGTTTAGCAGCGCTGACTTGATCTTGTGCTCACCACGATCCAGCACCGCCATTTGCAATACTTTTTCCACATGGCTTCCAAGGCGTTTATTTTCATCGTGAATCACTCCGGCATATTTCTGAATCCTGGCAGGATCAGAATTCATCTTGTTGTCGCGGAGCATTTCGCTTGCAAGAGAGATGGTGGAGATTGGGGTTTTCAATTCGTGCGTCATATTATTGACGAAATCCGTTTTCATATCCGACAATTTCTTCTGACGGAAGATGACAAAAATGGTATAAGCGAATCCGAGCGAAACGGCAAGCAGAAGTCCGATGGATGAGAGTGACATTACTCCCAGGCTCTTCATGATATACTTTTGTTTTGAAGGAAACTGAACAAGCAGATAGTTATGCTCAGAAAAAAGATCATTGGGAAACAGCACGACTTTGTGAGCAGCAGGAATCATGGCGGTTTGAAACTTATTGCTGGCCGTAATAGCATTACCGAACTGGGTAGTCACCAAATATTCAAACGGGGCCTCAATGCCTTCGCTGCGCAATGATTCTTTTATAATTCCCTCCATTTTATCTCTCGGAATCCTTTCATGAATCGAACGCTCGTTGCTGAAGAACTGAAAGAAAATATCATTTACCAGACTCTTGCGCTGGTTTAGTTTTTGCATTTGCTCGTTAACCGATCTCATCAATTGTTCCTTGCTGCTCGTATTTACCTGTATCTGGCATATTGAATCGGCTACCTGAACCCGTATTGTGCCCGTATATGAGCCCTTTACCGAGGTGTCGAGAATAACTGTACTTGAGTCCGGGACTATCTGCAATTCCGATTTACCAGGAATTTGTTTATCGTTCCCCGAGGCCAAACTCCGGTAATGTTCGATTTCCTTTAAAAGAGGATTGAAGTCACTGTTCAGCGAATGGTTCACTCTATTATGAAACAGCCTGATCTTCCGCTCGAAGCTTTTGTCATCAAGGTTGCCTGTAAAAAAATCATTGAAAATGAAACTTGCAGCATCCTGCCGTTCCAGGTTTTGCGCCACGCGGTTAAGCGCCTCGCTTACATTCTGGTCAAACTGCTGCTCTTTCAACGCAACAGCGTTCCTTATCCAGTAAAGCTGGATGGAAACCAACCCGGCAAGGATCATGGTCATCGCTACAACGAGCAGTATAACCAACTTTTTATTCATGATTCAAAGTTAAATTCAGGCTTACTGAGGCGCGAGTGTTTAACATAATTTAACTGGAGCACGTCCATTGAAACGCGAGAACTCTCTGTGAAGTTTTGACTTCACGGGGAGTTTAACAATTTTTAGCTTTAGGAAGATTAAAGCAAGGCTAAGATTTCAGGGTTAAAAGGAGTGATGCAGCTTTAGTCACGCTGATTTCCTCCTCCTCTACCATTTTTTCAAGCTCTGAAAATTGTTTCTTCACTTTTTTGTTCTCATAAAAATTTTTGAGAACAAGAGAGGTGAGCAATTCCTTGAACCAGAATTTGCGTTGTGTTTTTCTGCGTTTTGTGAAATAGCTATTTGCTTTTGTGAGTTTTTCAAAATCTGCTACTTGCTTCCAGATTTCCGGGATACCGCTTCCTGTCAAAGAGGAACAAGTAACCACATCGGGCTTCCATCCATTCTCTGAAGCAGAAAACAAATGCAGCGCTTGTTTGTAATCCGCTTTTGCAAGTTTCACCTTTTGCAGGTTGTCACCATCGGCTTTGTTGATGGCGAGTAAATCCGCAAGTTCAACGATACCGCGCTTCATCCCTTGTAGTTCGTCACCAGCTCCGGGCAATAGCAACAGCAGCATAAAATCTACCATCGAATGTACTGCAGTTTCAGACTGACCGACTCCGACTGTTTCCACGAAAATCACATCATAGCCAGCGGCTTCGCATAAGAGAATTGCTTCTCGCGTTTGTGATGCAACGCCTCCGAGTGTTCCTGTAGAAGGTGAAGGGCGAATGAATGCGCGTTCATTTCTTGCCAGATTTTCCATGCGCGTTTTATCTCCGAGAATACTGCCCTTGCTTACTGCGCTTGTCGGATCAATGGCAAGTACCGCAACTTTTTTTTTCTTTTCTTTGATCAGATAATTCCCGAGCGCTTCAATAAATGTGCTCTTCCCAACTCCCGGAACTCCCGTGATGCCAATGCGAATGGATTTTCCTGAATGCGGTAAAATTTCATCGAGAATTTGCTGCGCTTCATTTTGATGTTTGGGTGAAGCGCTTTCTGCCAGGGTAATTGCTTTTGCCAGGGCGTTGCGGTCGCCAGAGAGCAGAGAGATGGAAAGCGGATGCCGGTTCGCTTTCTTCATTTAGCTAAGCTTAACTTTTCCAGAATCTCCTTCGCTGCCTCAGGAATTTTTGTCCCCGGACCGAACACAGCGAACACGCCTTTCTTTTTTAAGAAGGCATAATCTTTTGGAGGGATCACCCCTCCGACAGTTACAAGAATATCTGTGCGTCCCAATTCTTCCAAAGCCGCTATCACCTCCGGCACTAATGTCTTATGTCCGCCAGCGAGGCTGGAAATGCCGAGCACATGCACGTCATTTTCTGCTGCTTGCTTTGCCACCTCCGCAGGAGTTTGAAAGAGTGGGGCAATGTCCACATCAAAACCAAGATCAGCAAAGCTGGTGGCAATCACTTTTGCGCCACGATCGTGACCATCCTGACCGACCTTAGCGACCATAATGCGCGCACGTCTGCCTTCTTTTTTCGCAAACTTGTCTGAAAGTTTCTTCGCCTCTTGAAATGATTTATCCTTCATGATTTCGCCCGAATATACGCCACTTATCGCACGGATTGGCGCATTGTACCTGCCGAAAACTTTTTCAAGTGCATCGGAAATTTCACCCAGCGTTGCCCGTTTTCGGGCAGCGTTAATTGCAAACTGAAGCAAATTTCCATCACTCTCTGCTGCTTCGGTTAAAGCTTGTAATACGTTCTGGACTTCTACGTTATTTCTTGATGATTTCACTTTCTGCAATCGGTTTACCTGCTGTTCACGCACGGCTGTATTATCTATCTCGAGCACATCGAGATCGTCTTCCCCGGAAGGCTGAAATTTGTTTATTCCAATTATAATATCCTTTCCGGAATCAATCCGTGCCTGCCGCTTTGCAGCGGCTTCTTCAATCCGCATCTTCGGAATACCACTCTCTATCGCCTTTGTCATACCGCCCAACTGCTCAATCTCTTCAATTAGTTTCCACGCTTTTTCTGCAAGCTCATTCGTGTGATTTTCTACATACTGCGAGCCGCCCCACGGGTCAACTACTTTTGTGATGTTTGTTTCTTTTTGTAAATAGATCTGTGTGTCACGGGCAATTTTCGCGGAGTATTCAGATGGCAAAGCAATCGCTTCATCCATTGAATTGGTGTGCAGCGATTGTGTTCCGCCAAGAGCAGCCGACAGCGCTTCTATGCACGTGCGCGCAATATTATTGTAAGGGTCCTGCGCGGTTAAGCTCCATCCTGATGTCTGGCAATGCGTGCGGAGAGCCATTGACTTTTCATCCTGCGGATTGAATTGCTTCATCAGTTTTGCCCATAACATTCTTCCCGCCCGCATCTTGGCAATCTCCGTGAAATGATTCATCCCGATGCCCCAGAAAAACGAAATGCGCGGGGCGAAATCATCAATATTCAATCCTACTTTCAAACCAGCGCGTACATACTCCAAGCCGTCAGCGAGCGTATAGGCCAATTCAATTTCAGCGCTCGCGCCCGCTTCGTGCATGTGATAGCCGCTCACGCTGATGGAATTGAAGCGAGGCATTTTTTCGGAGGTGTATTTGAAAATATCCGTGACAATGCGCATGGAAGGCCGTGGAGGGTAGATATACGTATTACGGACCATGAACTCTTTCAGAATATCATTCTGAATGGTGCCGCTCAGCTTTTCGGGAGGAACACCTTGTTCTTCCGCAGCGACAATGAAAAACGCAAGCACCGGAATCACCGCTCCGTTCATTGTCATTGAAACCGACATTTTCTCCAGCGGAATTCCTGCAAACAAAATCTTCATGTCTTCAACGGTATCAATTGCTACGCCTGCTTTCCCAACATCGCCCGTTACACGCACGTTGTCGGAATCATAGCCGCGATGCGTTGGCAAATCAAAAGCTACTGATAGTCCCGTTTGTCCTGCTGCAAGATTTTTCCGGTAAAAGGCGTTGGATTCCTCAGCGGTAGAAAAGCCTGCATACTGGCGAATTGTCCAAGGGCGTACCGTGTACATGCTTGCATATGGTCCGCGCAGGAAGGGCGGGAAGCCCGCAGCCTCACCCCTTCCCCCTCTCCGAAGGAGGGGGGAGTCCAAAGTCTTGTTTTTTGATTTGTTCAAAACCTGCCTTGATATTTTACCTGTCAGCGTTTCGAGGTAGTAAGAATTTTGGCTAAAATCTTTCACCGCATTAAAACCGGATTCATGCTTTAGCAGCAATTGAATGTTTCGATAAATTCTTTCGCTGAACAATTTTGATTTCTTGGGAATTGGTGATGCGTGCAGACTCAAGCTGTCGCAGCCGCCAATTGCAGCTGCCATTGCGGTGGTGGTGGCTCGCAAGATGCTATAATGCTCTTCACCTTTTACCGCTTTTAGCGGGAAGTTTTCCGCATGGATGAAAACAGGAATCTTCTTTTCTGAAAAAAACAATCGCAGTACCCGGAGTTTAGCGATTTGGAAAAAATAATCACTTGAGAGCGAAAGCCTCACCCCCACCCCCTCTCCGAAAGAGAGGGGAGTCCGGAAGGAATTACTTTTAACAAGAGAAAAAAGGGAGGATTCATCCATAGTAATGAATCGGAATGCGGGAAACTTTTTTGAGTAACTCGCGAGTGTCGGGATATGCTTTTCTGAAAAATCAGCAAACTCCACGGAACCGGAAGTCTTTTTTGTAAAAACAGAAGTGAGTTTTTCAAGTGATTTCATTTTTACTCCCATGAAATGAATAGGGTTCTTTGAAGTATTGATTCCTGCGAGCAATTTTTGAAGGTTAGCCTTTGTTACTTCAGCCTTTGTCAAATCAAATCCGATACTTTCCGCGCCACTTGCCAACGCATCAAGCACATTTTTGTTTGTCACTTCTAAATCTTTCACCACAAAGTCCTGCCTGATTTCCCATCCGGGTTTTTCTTTGTGCGGAACAGTGATTTTGACTCTTTCTATATCTTCAGCGGTGTAAAATGGTTGGATTTCAAAACCGTCTTTCGTGTGCCAGAT
>CAYOYI010000049.1:0-2083 GCA_964408105.1 uncultured Chitinophagaceae bacterium
GATGGAGGTGCCATCGTTTTTGCTGAAACCCACAAAGTCGGGACAAATCAATTTGGTCTCTTTAGCATCGTAATTGGCAATGGAATAAATAAATTTTCAACCTTTCAAAACATTCCATGGGAACATGGCGATCTGCATCTGGAAGTTAAGATGGATCCTACCGGTGGAAATAATACACAACCTGTAGGTGTTTCGAAACTTGTTTCGGTTCCCTATGCCCTTTATGCTAAGAACGCTGGTGGCCCCGGTCTGAATGATACCAGCAGTTCCAATGAGTTGATCACCAGCTTCACTTTTAATCCCAGCACAAACCAGCTTACTGTTGTAGAAGCCGGAAATTCTTACACGGTTGATATTAACAAAGAAGCGGATGACTTGAGTGATAACCTGATAAATGATCTCGCTGATGTGGACGCCTATCCTGACAGCGGACAAATCCTGAAATGGAACGGCAGCCAGTGGGTGGAGTCTGATGAGTTGAAAATATTCCTGGCAAATGATAAACTCATTACTTCAAATGGCGACATCATTGACCTTGTGATGTTTCTTGATAACACCGATAGTCAACAGGTTTCTTTCGATGCCAACACGAATATCTTGACGCTTACCAACGGAGGTTCAGTTGACCTTTCCGACCTCTCAACGGATGCCTACAACAACACAATGACTTTTGATTCAGTCAGTCATCTGCTGACCATTGCTGATGGCAACGGACAGGTTTTTGTTGATCTTAGCCCGCTCATCAACGATGCGGATTCTGATCCGTTGAACGAGAAAAACCAGTATATCAATTATGACCCTCTTACCAAAAGGCTCAGTATCACTGATGCCGGAGGTACTTTATGGGTTGACCTCTCTGATCTGATCAATGACGCTGATGCTAATCCTCTGAACGAAGTAAACCAGGCCATAAGATTAGTTGGCAAAACTTTGCAAATTGAAGATGCAGGCGGCACAAAATCAATCGATTTGAGTCCGGTGAGCAATGATGCGGATTCAAACCCTACAAATGAATTGCAAACTTTAAGTGTAAACCGCAATGGTAATAATGTTACCATAAGCATTTCCAGTGGGAATGCAGCTACCTTCAGCGTAAATGACTCCGATGCGGATGCAACCAATGAATTGATCCAAACCTTTGAACTTAATGGAACACAGTTAACGATCACAGAAGGAAATGCCGTTTCAACCGTTGACCTCAGCAGCCTGGTCAATGACGCTGATGCAAATCCTACCAATGAAATTCAATCGCTGAATTACAATTCAAGTACAAATACTCTAAGTATCAGTGGAGGTAACTCTGTTAATTTGAATTCGCTTGTCGGAACGGATAATCAGGAGCTAAGCTCGGTAGTGATTGATAATAACATTGCGCAGGTTACTATTACCGGAGGAAACACTACAACATTTAGCATTGAAGATAAAGATGCCAATCCTACAAATGAGTTGATCAAGCTTTTCCAATTTGACCCAGCTTCGAACAAGATTACCATTGGCGATTTAGGAGATACCACATCGCTGAGTCTTCAAGACCTTGTACAGGATGCTTACAATATTGAATTCAAATATGATCCTGTGACCAAGCTGCTTACCATGAGAGACGGGGGCGGAACACAAACTGTAAATCTTTTAAGCCTGCTTAATTCCGCTTTCACATTTGATTCAATTGCCAATACGGTTACCATTACTGATGGAGGCGGATCGAAAACCGTCAATTTGAATAATCTCGTGCGGGATGCGTACAACATAAGTTTTGTTGTTGATACTGCAAGCAATACCGTAACCATCATAGATGGAGGAGGTCCAAAAACTGTTAATCTTCAGGAATTTGTAGAAGACGCATACAATACAGGGGTAACCTTTGATTCAGTCAACAATAAAATCACCATCAGCGACCAGGGAGGTGATTTCACAATTGACCTCCAGGACCTTGTGAACGATGCCTACAATAAAAGTTTCTCGTATGACTCTGTCAAAAATGAAATAACTATCACTGATGACGGAGGTAGCTTCACCCTTGACTTACAAGATTTGGTGAACGATGCTTACAACAAGAGTTTCTCTTACGACTCTGCCAAGAATG
>CAYOYI010000049.1:2183-15326 GCA_964408105.1 uncultured Chitinophagaceae bacterium
ACGGAGGTAGCTTCACCCTTGACTTACAGGATTTGGTGAACGATGCTTACAACAAGAGTTTCTCTTACGACTCTGCCAAGAATGAAATAACTATCACTGATGACGGAGGTAGCTTCACCCTTGACTTACAGGATTTGGTGAACGATGCTTACAACAAAAGTTTCTCGTATGACTCTGTCAAAAATGAAATAACAATCACTGATGACGGAGGAAGTTTCACGCTTGACTTACAAGACCTCGTGAACGATGCCTACAACAAGAGTTTCTCTTACGACTCTGCCAAGAATGAAATCACTATCACTGATGACGGGGGAAGCTTCACACTTGACCTCCAAGACCTTGTCAACGATGCTTACAATAAGAGCTTCTCTTACGATTCTGCCAAGAATGAAATCACTATCACTGATGACGGGGGAAGCTTCACACTTGACCTCCAAGACCTTGTCAACGATGCTTACAATAAGAGCTTCTCTTACGATTCTGCCAAGAATGAAATCACTATCACTGATGACGGGGGAAGCTTCACGCTCGATCTCCAGGATCTCGTCAACGATGCCTACAACAAAGATTTCATTTTTGATTCGCTGACAAACAAAATCACCATCATTGATGATGGGGGAAGTTTCACGCTTGATCTTCAAGACCTGGTTGATGATGCTTATATTAAGGATGTGATTTTTGATAGTAATACTTTTGAATTAACGATCACGGATAATGGCGGCAGCAAGAGCGTTGACCTCACCGACCTGAAGGATGATGCTGACAGCAACCCGATAAATGAGTTGCAGGTGCTTTATCACGTAAATGACACATTGCGCATCAGCAATGTTAATTCACCTATTAACCTTAAACCATACAAGGACAACACGGATAATCAGACGCTGACTTTCTCATCGGGCAATTTGTCCATCTCAGGTGGAAACAGCGTGACCATCACGGATACCGACCCGGCAAACGAATTGAACGTCAGTGCCGGATTAAGCGGTTCCACTTTGCAAATAACCGATGCCGGTGGCACGCTCAATGTTGACCTCAGCAGCCTGGCCGATGATGATGCTGATTCTACAAATGAATATAATATCAGCGCTGGATTGGCTGGTGCAACCTTACAGATCACTGACGGTGGAGGCACGCTCGCGGTTGACCTCAGCAGCCTGAAAGATGACGATGCGGATTCCACGAATGAAATTCAAACATTGTCACTGATCGGAAACTCTCTCGCGATAAGCAAGGGAAATTCCGTCAATCTGCTCGACAACAATCCGACAAACGAGTTACAAACGCTTTCATTGATTGGTAATGCACTCTCCATCAGCGGTGGAAATTCGGTGAACCTCATTGATAACAACGTGGGAAATGAGTACAACACAGCCGCCAGCTTAGTCGGAACTACTCTTTTAATTACTGACAATGGCGGAAGCATTCCTGTTGACCTTTCCAGCCTGAAAAACGATGCCGATGCCGACCCGACAAATGAATACAACACCAGTGTTCTTCTGATTGGAACATCATTGGTCATTACGGATGGTGGCGGGGCTAAGTTTGCCGACTTAAGCAGCCTTGTCGGAACAGACAATCAGAATTTAAATCTCAGCGGCACCACCCTATCCATCTCTGGTGGAAATTCAGTTGACCTTGCATCATTCCTCGATAATACGGACAACCAAACGCTTGGCCTCAACAGCAACACTCTCTCGATAGCCGGTGGAAACTCTGTTGACCTCAGCGGTTATCTTGATAACACCGACAACCAGACCTTGAGCCTGAACAATGATTCAATTTCTATTTCAGGTGGAAACACAATTGATATCAGTGACTTCAAACAGACACTCGATCTTACTACAAACACTTTATCAATCTCTGACGGGAATTCGGTGAACCTCAGCGGTTACCTCGACAACACGGATGCTCAAACCTTATCCTTTGCCAATGATTCTATTTTCATTTCCAACGGCAATGCAATCAATCTGAGTGGTTACACTAACACTGATAATCAGACTTTAGGGCTTGCCGGAGATCAGCTTTCAATCACCAACGGGAATAGCGTTGACCTCAGCGGCTATCTTGACAATACGGATGCGCAAACCGTTTCTATCAGTAATGATTCGCTTTCTATCTCCGGTGGGAATTCGGTTGATCTGAGTCCTTATTTAGATAATACTGATGCACAGACACTTTCATTTTTAAATGATTCGATTTTCATTTCAAACGGAAACGGCATTGATTTGGGCGGGTTCCTGGACAACACCGATAATCAGAACCTCAGCAGAGTTAAGGTTGGCAATAACGTAACCATCAATATTACGGGTGGAACCGGAACGACTTTCAGTGTTGCAGATAGCGACAGCAGCACGACAAACGAGTTGCAAACACTTTTGCTCAATACCGATATTCTGGCAATCACCAATGGAAATTCTGTCAACCTCAGTCCTTATAAACAAACACTTGGATTATCAGGAAACACGCTTTCAATTACCAATGGAAACTCGGTTAACCTTAGTTCATATCTTGACAACACCGATGCACAAACGCTCTCCATGAGTAATGATTCGCTTTCAATTTCAAACGGAAATACGGTTGACCTTGCTCCGTATCTGGATAATACCGACAATCAAAACCTCAGCAAAACCAAAGTCGGGAACAATGTAACGGTAAATATTTCGGGCGGCACGGGAACCACTTTCAGCATTGCAGATAGCGACAGCAGTACGACTAACGAATTGCAAACGCTGCTGATATTACCCGGAAACAATCTCGCCATTTCCAACGGGAACAGTGTTAACCTCAGTTCGTTCCTGGATAACACTGATGCTCAAACGCTTTCAATCAATACTAACATGCTCTCGATTACCGGGGGAAATCAGGTGAGCCTCACCCCTTATCTCGACAACACCGATGACCAGGTGCTGAGCATCAACAGCGATACTCTTTTTATCGAAGATGGGAACTATATCATACTACCTCCGGGAGGATTTAATCCCGATGATCAGTTCCTTACTTTGGTTGACACAATTCTTTCTATTGATAATGCGAATTCAGTGAATCTCGCGCCATTCCTCGACAACACAGACAACCAAACTCTGAACTTGTCAAACGATTCAATTTCCATTTCCGGTGGAAACGCAATTGACATCAGCGACTACAAACAAGACCTTGATCTTACTGGGAATACCTTATCAATATCAGACGGCAATTCAGTTGATTTGAGCGGATACCTCGACAATACCGATGCGCAAACGGTTTCAATCAGCAATGATTCACTTTCTATCTCCGGTGGAAACGCGGTTGATCTGAATCCTTATTTAGATAATACCGATGCGCAAACGCTTTCATTGCTTAATGATTCCGTTTTCATTTCAAATGGAAATGCCATTGATTTGAGTGGGTACATCAACACCGACAATCAAATTCTTGGATTAAGTGGCAATACGCTTTCCATCACAAATGGTAATAATGTTGACCTCAGCGGTTACCTTGATAATACTGATGCACAAACCGTTTCCATCAGCAATGATTCGCTTTCTATCTCCGGTGGAAACACTGTTGATCTGAGTCCTTATTTGGATAATACGGATGCCCAGACTCTTTCATTCGTGAATGACTCTGTTTTCATTTCAAACGGAAATGCCATTGATTTGAGCGGGTATATCAACACCGATGCACAAACCGTTTCTATCAGCAATGATTCACTTTCTATTTCCGGTGGAAACGCGGTTGATCTGAGTCCTTATTTAGATAATACGGATGCGCAAACGCTTTCATTGTTTAGTGATTCCGTTTTCATTTCAAATGGAAATGCGATTGATTTGAGCGGGTACATCAACACCGATGCACAAACCGTTTCTATCTCCAACGATTCTCTTATTATTTCAGGTGGAAATGCAGTTGACCTGAGTAATTATCTCGACAACACTGATGCACAAACTGTTTCCATCAGCAATGACTCGCTTTTCATCTCTGGTGGTAACGCAGTTGACCTTGGTGACTATCTTGACAACACCGATGCACAGACACTTTCTATCAGCAACGACACTTTGATGATAAGCAACGGCAACAGCATCGTGATTGATGATGGCGACTGGACAAAGGACGGAAATGATATTTACAGAAACACCGGCAATGTGGGTATCGGAACCAATGCTCCCGAATATAAGCTTGATGTGAACGCTGATTCCCGTGTAGGATGGTTCGGTAGCTCTGACACAATTTCCATTTTACCGACCTGGTTTATTAAAAATGATGATCAGGCTGTAGCCACGGCTGACTTCAATGATGATACCGGAGAATATGGTATGGCCGTTGGAGGTGATGCGCTTGAACTATATGCATCCGTTCCGATTCCTGTTGGGTACAAAGCAACTAAGCTTATGATCTATGCTTCACATTCGCTAAATGTTGATGCATTGAGCATAAACATGACGAACGGTGATGAAACCAATCTCGGTGCCGGAGGAACATCAAACACAGAATACGATTTCACCGATATGAACTACAGCCCGTTAAAATATATGCTGATCAGGGTTGACCTCGATCAGAACCAGATTGTATATGGCGGATATCTCCTGATAGAACGCCAGTAAACTCGCAATGCCCCTTTTTTTCTGAAGCTGCGGCTGGATTCTTCCAGCCGCAGCTTTTCTTTTTGGCTTAAAGCAATTCTTTTCTTTTCAAAAAATAATGCGGAACGTTCTTGATGAATTCAATACCAAGTACCCCGTGTTCCGACAGATCATTGAGTGACCTGCGGGCAATCGTGTAAGAGATGTTCATCATCTTCATATACTCCTTCACAGTGATGAAGTCATTTTTATCAAGATAATCAACCAGACCCTGATGTTCCTCCACAACAATGGGAATAGGCTTCAAGTTGTACTTATCAGCATGCGATTGCTCAATTGCATCAGGCACTAATACGGTTTGATCCTCTACACGAACATAATGATGCCACTCTCCCGATTCATCAAGGGCACGATATTCTCCCTTTCCCTGCTTGACTTCCGCGATCAACACCACCTTTCCGCGTTCTTCTAAAGTTGTGAAACGAAGGAACACGGATGGTTCGCAATATTTTTTACCCGCCTGAATGAGCATATACTTCTCCTGCTCCACATCCACACCAACCACTTCGCCTGAATCATCAATCCCAACCACAATCCTCCCTCCTTCCGAATTTGCAAATGCAGCCATCGTACGAGCAATCTTATGCACGCTGGAAATACTTTGTTTGAAATCAAGATGCTGCCCTTCGCCTTCTTTCACAAGTTCATAAATGGCGGATGATACAGGCATTCCCAGCAGGCTTTAATCTTCTTAAATTTGTGAATGTACAATTATCAAATTTACCTGATGAAAAATCAAGTCAACAAAATAGCATCGGTATTGATTTTTATCGCATTATGCGGACAACTGCCTGCCCAAACCGTCATACGCGGACCATACCTGCAATCCCTGACTCCATTCAGCATTAAAATAAAATGGCGTACCAATCTGGCCAGCAATAGCAGGGTGCACTATGGCACTACTCCCGGCAACCTTAACCTGACAGAAGACGTGACAGGATCGGTAACCGATCACACCGTGAAGCTTTCCAATCTGCAGCCAAATACAAAATACTATTATTCGGTTGGCACCACAACCCAGGTGCTGGCCGGACCGAGCACACAGCATTATTTTGTTACTGCTCCTCCTTTTGGAACAGTTCAGCCTTTCAGGGTTTGGGGAATTGGCGATTTCGGAAAAGCTAATCAGGGGCAAATTGACGTAATGAACTCTTATGTCAACTACACAGGTAGCACTCATACGGATTTGTGGCTTTGGATGGGTGATAACGCTTACAATGACGGAACTGACGCAGAGTATCAGACCAAAGTATTTGACATCTATAAGAATATCATGACCTACATGCCGTTCTATCCCTGCCCCGGTAATCATGACTACAACAGTGTATGCGCCATTCCGTGTTTTTCCAATCCAACCGGCCATTCCGGACCGTACCTGGACATTGTGGACGTGCCTACAATGGGGGAAGCAGGCGGGGTCGCTTCTACCAGGGAATTATATTATTCGTTTGACTACGCCAACGTCCACTTCATTTCATTGAATTCAGAACTTGGTTCGCTCATTCCCGGATATGATTGGTGCGGGACTTACTCTTCAAGCAACTTCACCGGCTCTCCGCTGCACACCTGGCTAATAAGTGATTTAAATGCAAATACAAAGCCATGGACTGTTGTTTACTTCCACCAGCCTCCTTATACCAAAGGCTCACATGATTCCGATGACATTTATGAATTATACATGACCGCTATGCGCCAGAATTTCATCCCCATCTTTGAGCAATACGGAGTGGATGTGGTGCTTTGTGGGCACAGCCATGTATATGAACGTTCGTACCTGCTACGCGGACATTACGGGACATCTTCTACGTTTAATAATTCCTACAAGGTTGACGGACGAAGCGGAAAAGCCTCGCTCAGTGAAGAGTATGTAAAATACCTTGATGGTGTTAACCCAAATCGCGGTACAGTGTATGTAGTGTGCGGCAACTCAGGGAGCAGTGAACCCGGTGCTGCTATTAATCACCCAGCCATGTATTATGGTCATGATGGCTATGGCTCGTTCGTTATGGACTTCAACGGACTGCGTCTTGACGCAAAATACCTGAAATCTGACGGTACCATAGGAGATGAATTTACCATCATAAAAACGAGCACCAATATTACCAGTAATGTCAGCGCAGCGATTTGCCCGGGTGAAAGCTATTTCGCTGGTGGCGCGAACAGGACAACTTCAGGCACCTATTATGACACGATTGTTGTCCCAAACGGGCCTGACACGATCATCGTAACCCAACTTACCGTTAAGCAAGCTTTCACCGCGAACAGAACGGTAAACATCTGTTCAGGTTCCAGTTATTACGTTGGAGGAGCCAACCAAACTACGTCCGGCTTATACACTGATGTTTATGTTGCTTCAAATGGCTGTGACAGCACAGTTCAAACCCAACTGAATGTGTCCAACCTCGTTGCACAAACCGTTAATGCGACAATATGCTCTGGCGAGAGCTACTTTGCAGGCGGAGCTTTACAAACCACCGCAGGATCATATTTGGACACACTTCCAGGCATTGGTGGATGTGATACTGTTCTGACCACCGAACTTTCGATCCAGCCCGCACAAAGTGCTTCTGTGGATGTAAAGATTTGTATTGGCGAATCGTATTTCGCTGGCGGTAAAAACCAAAATACTTCGGGCACCTATTTCGATACATTGCAAACCGCTTTTGGCTGCGACAGTTTTCTAACTACTATGCTTACAGTTAATCCCCTGCCTGCCAGTCCGACCATCACGAAAGTTGGAAGTTCATTAACCGTTCCTGCAGTTTACATTAGCTACCAATGGTTTAAAGATAACGTTGCAATTCCGGGAGCGAACCTGAACGTTCTTATTGTTTCCTCAAGTGGCGACTACACGGTGCAGGTCGGTGATGCAAGTGGGTGCAAGTCCGTTTCCGATGTTTATTCTTTTGTGCCAACAGGGATACAAAACTTCGGCTATGAAAATATAAAGCTATTTCCCAACCCAACCGGTGGAGAGGTAACCATTTTATTCGGAAGGATAATAAGGGATGACCTTTCAATTACAGTTTACAATGTGTTGGGTGAAGAGGTGTATAGGTTCCGCGATGCAAATTTCAATGATGAAGTCATAAGGCTAAACATAGACAACCTTGATGCCGGCATTTACATTGTAAGAATTCAATCAGGAGAAATATTCTGTTCAAAAAGCATAGCAAGGCACTAAAGCTTTTTATTCACACGTGGTCAAGTTTATCGCTCAGATTTTAAAGTTTCACAAGAAAGCCGAGAAAACCGGATGGACTTATATTGGGATACCTGTGGAGATTGCGGAGAAAATAAATCCCGGATGCAAAAAATCATTCAGGACCAAAGGGAAGCTCGATAATTACACGTTCCGTCAAGTTGCACTAATGCCGATGGGTGATGGTGATTTCATCATGCAGCTGAACGGTGAGATCAGGAAAACGATCAAAAAAAAGTATGGCGATAAACTTGCTGTTCAAATAGAACTGGATTCTTCCCCTGTTCTCCTCTCCAAAGATCTTACGGAATGCCTCAAAGACGAACCTAAGGCGCTGAGCTATTTTAATTCTCTTCCCAGGTCTCACCAGAATTACTTCAGCAAATGGATTGAAAGCGCAAAGACGGATCCGACTAAAACCAAACGAATCACAATGGCGGTTAACGCGCTGGCTAAGCGAAAACACTTTGGCGAAATGATGCGGGAGCAGAAGGAGAATTCAATCCGCGTACATTGAGCGGAGCATGAATTGCAGATGGACCCTGTCCTTCATTTTTACACAATATTCCAAATAGACCTTTCTGACAAAGTAGAGAAATGCGCCATTTCTGATCCTCGATACCTTTGTTGCAAACTGAATTTTGGCCTCTTCTTTTTTGCTGTATGGTCCAAAGAACTCTTTGAACACTGATAATTCATTCTTTACATCGCTTTCTGTATAACTTATGAAATCAACCGCAGCATTATAGGGCGTTTCATAATCCAGATTTGCCATTCCGGTGTTTAGCACTGCTTCGGGAACCTGCCTCTTTGCCAGAAAATATAATGCATGCGCCAGTTTATCAAACGTCTTCAGCTTGCTCAAAAGAAACTTGTTGTAATCTTTCTTTTCAGGTGTCGTCAGTAATTCCACCGCACTTTTTATAAAGAAAAACTTTCTAGCCAAGTCACAGAATTCATAATTCTTTTCAGATTGGGTGTTCTGTGCCCATACGCGAAATAGCTGCTGAACCTTTTTATTGACTTTTGAAAACCTCTTAACCACTTCTGCATATTCTTTCACAAATTCCATATCCGAAAAATATCCGTTCATGAATGTGTGCGCATAAACGCTCCAATAGTAGGTCGTGTCCCAAAGGAACTTGGCCGATGCCACTTGCGTGTTGCCAAACACGTGATAACTATCCCGGAAGTAAGTGATCAGGTCATTGTTAATGACCTGCAGGAATGTATCATTTAAAAGATCAACCTGTGATTTTGAAAATTTTCCATCGAGGTCAGCCCGGATAAGATTCGTGATTAACGTATTGCAGATCGAGATCAAATCTGAGCCGGGACTGTAAAACGGATCAGAAAAAATTCCGGCCTCACCCGTGCAGGCCCAGCGATGCTCTGAGAAAACCTGTGACGAGCTATAGCTATAGTTTTTGATCTTTCTGAAATCGAGCGGCTCCCTTCCTTCGATAAATTTTGCAAGTGCAGGTTCGTGTTTCTTCAGCCACTCAAATGCAGTCTCATAAGAAAGCGCATAGCTGTCAAACGGATGAATATTATTCTGAGCAACAATACCGATACTCGTATTTCCAGATGACAACGGAATGAGCCAAACCCAATAGCCCTTACCCATGAGGTGGTTGGTGGAATAATACCGGTCTTCAATGTTACGCTCCTGCCACCGGTGGTTTGATTTAGACGCAATATCGCTAACG
The DNA here is from genome assembly GCA_964408105.1 of uncultured Chitinophagaceae bacterium. Taxonomy (GTDB): domain Bacteria; phylum Bacteroidota; class Bacteroidia; order Chitinophagales; family CAIOSU01; genus BPHB01. The sequence goes on from CAYOYI010000049.1 coordinate 11,714, forward strand.
TTGATCTTTCCTTTCAACCTGAACCATGCCGAACTTGCGCCATGACCGTTTTCTTTTTTCAATTTGAACTTAGCTTGCAGGTAGCGCCTCCTGCCCATTGCATCAATCACCCACGTTGCCGTAAGCTTTTCCTGCACTTCATTTTTGCTGAATTGAATTTCGTGATCGCTGCCTGATTCAGAAATTATTATATCACCAATGCTTACCCCTTCTTTGAGTGTCACCCCGGCTTTTTCAATCATATCCCGCAAATCATTTTCAAGAAGGCCACGATCAAGCTGGTGCGTGAGCACAGGGGAAAACATACTCACACCCAACTCCGATCTGTTCTCAAACGAGCCGTCACCGTCACTATAGAAATAGCGCAAGCCGAGTTTTGGAAGCTGTTTCTTCAATAGATATTCCTTCAAACCAAGCACATGGCTCAGGTAATGCGCACCGATCTCAACCGTTGATTCACCAACTTTGTGCGCGGCTTCCGACAACGGCCGCTCCGTTTTTTCCAAAAGGATAATCTTTTGTTTTGGGAACTCCCGCTTGAGCTGGTAAGCAAGGGTTAAACCGGCCAACCCACCTCCGCAAATGGCTACATCGTAGTGATTCATACATCCCGATGTTTTTTCATCGGAAGCGAAATTATTGAAGTTATATCAGAATGCTTGTTGCAAGTACAAGTCGCGCCAGAGTGCTTGAATAGAATCCAGCGAAATTTTTTAGCATTCCAGAAATTTTGAAACAAATACCCAGGTGGAAGAGCGAACCCCAAGGGAGTTCCCATAGCCGTGTTTAACTGAGATTCACTTCATTAATCACATTATTCCCCGGGTCTGTCCTTAATTTCGGTTTAGACTATACTCCTTTTCTACTTTCGGGATACCGATGCGAACAGATTTTTCCCAAATAAAACTCCCCCTCCCCATTTTGATTTTGATATTCTGCACCTTAGGTATTGCACAAGGGCAGGACAGCATTAGAATTAAACACCATGATAAAGTGTTTATTGGAGATTCCGCTTTTATATCAAAGCATGACACTGTAATTCCTTACTCGGATTCCATAAGAATAAAAAAGAGGAGGGCCGCCCGCTTTTATTATGATTATATGTTTGTGAGCCGGCAGGAAAAGCGATTTTTTGAAGAATCAAACAGTGAATTCTGTTGCGAAAACAAAGTTGTCGGATCCATAACGATCAGGAAGTTTGAACCTTTCGGCACCAGCATTATTGATACTTCAAAGAAATTAGAGGTTTGGCTTAACAGAGCGGGTAATGCCGTTCATGTCATCACCCGTGACAAGGCCATTTTAAAGAATTTGCTTTTTAAAAAAGGGGATGTGCTCGGTGAAAATACGCTAAGAGAAAGCGAGCGTCTGTTAAGAAGCCTGCCCTATATTGATGATGCCCGCATTTATGGCAAGAATCGCAGCACTATTGATACCGTAGATATTGAAGTGCTGGTGAAGGATGTTTTCTCCATTTACGTTGAATTACAGCCCGCTGCTTTTTATCAAATCCAATTTTCAATTGAAGAATCTAACATGTTTGGAATCGGGCACCGGTTTTATAACAATTTCATTGGGTCAACGCGCAAGCGATTCGGTTATGAGGGGAAATATACTGTGCCAAGCCTCTTTGGAACATACGCTCAAGGCTCTCTGCTTGGAGCATACACTGAAGATAGTATTCTTGCCGGGTTAAGCGCTGACAGGCCCTTTGTGTCTCCTGAAATTCGCAATGCAGGAGGCTTTTCCTATCACTACATGGTTTACAGATATTATTCAAGATTCGGTAGTGAAAGGGATCGGACGGATGTAGCAGATCACAATATAGATTTATGGTATGGAAGAAGTTTTAAGGTTCCATCTCTGAAAAAACCTCTTTATGGGGATTTTTTCACAGTCTTATCCGGAAGGATTTCCAACACTATATTTACAGAGCGGCCGGTTGCCAGCGCTGATACAAACTTATTTTTTCAAAGCAACACGCTGATCCTGGCTAACATTGGCTTTACCCGTTCTGTGTTCACCAAAGACATTCTTGTTGCCGGATTTGGTTCCACAGAGGATCTCCCGTTGGGTAATTTGATTGACGTTACAGCAGGCTGGCAATTCGGAGAATTCGTTGACCGCGCCTACGCAGATATTCAAATTTCATATGGGTCAAGAGTGCCGAGGGTAGGATATTTTTACAACTTCTTCGAAATTGGAAGCTTTTTCAGAAATAGTGTTCCTGAGGATGGTGCATTGCGCTTAAGTTCCACTTACATATCAAAGCTTGTAGCCGGCAACCATCTCTTTAAAGGACGCCTGAGGTTTCAGTTGCTCTATATTTCAGGGATTAACCGCACCCGAGATACCGAAAAGATAGATCTTATAGATATGCAGACATTGCGTGGCGCTGAATCGGTTTTGCTATCCGGCAATTCGGCCTTTGGCTCCAACCTAACATTTACAGTATTCTCTCCGTGGACTTTGTTTGGTTTTAGGGTAGCTTTTTTCTCATTAATTGATTTGACCTACTTTTCTGAAAAAGAGGAATCGGTTTTTTCCAGCCGGCCTTATTGGGGTATCAGTAATGGTTTCAGGCTGAACAATGAGGATTTTATTTTTGGCACGATTGATTTCCGGATTTCCTTTTACCCTTCGTCCCCGCGAGGTACCAATGAATTTTCTATCGGCCTGGATGTCAACCCAAATTTCACCTTCCCGGACTTCGGAAGCAAAAAGCCTTCAATTATTTCATACGGGCATCCGAACAAGTTATACTATTGAAAGCTGCAAATTGCCATGCCATGCGCCTTCACTCGGGGACCGAGCCTTTAGATTTGTTTCTGAATTTAAATTTCAGCAAAAAACGCAGGACATGGAAGACCAAAGTCGTCCGGCAGGCAGGCTTCCGTTTATCTCTGCTTGCAAGGCTGGCTTGGAAGAACAAGCCGGGGCTGAAGCATGCCTGCTCATTGACATCAGGGAGATTCATAATTATCCCTTGATAAAATCAGTCGCAATTTTAGCAGATAACAAGCAAAGCGGAATCCCCGCGCCAGGATGCACGCTGCCGCCACAGAAATACAGGTTCTTTATTTTCGATGAAAAATTAGGATGCCTGAGGAAAGCTGCGAATTTGCTGTTCGAGCTATTTCCGAAAACAGCACCAAAAGCACTGGAGGTTTGCACCTCAAGCGTCACGGGATCCCAGTGAGATTCGTATTCAATGTAAGATTCCAAATCTGTATTAAGTATTGCATTCAGTTTTCTTATGATCTTCTCCCGCGCTTCCGCTACCAATGCGCTCCAGTTTTGGCCCGAGTTATTCGGAACCGAGATCAGCGCTGCCCAATTTTCACACCCCCGTGGCGCATCTGAAGCATTCATCTTGCTGCTTATCGTTAAATGAACGGTCGGGTCATGGCCAATTGATTTCTTTTTGAAAATCTGCCGGTACTCATCTTCGCTATCAGCACTGAGAAACATATTATGTAACCCAAGTGACGGGAATGATGTTTTCATTCCCCAGTAAAACACGATCACCGAACTTGACTTTGGCTGATTCAGAATTCTGTCAGGTTTTCGCAAATTAGGTAACAGTTTATAGTAGGTACTATAGACATCACTA
>CAYOYI010000050.1:0-14889 GCA_964408105.1 uncultured Chitinophagaceae bacterium
GGGTGTTTTGAAATGCAAAAAGAACAATGAAACAAGTGCGGATAGCAAAGCAAAGGTTGTTCTCATGACCATTAAATTTAAGCAACACTACGATTAGTTGTTAGCATTTCGTACTTGTTTAGGATAAATGAGGGACGAAACCTGTCATCCATTGGGTTCTTAACTATAATCAAATCCTTTGTTCAGCCGCCCACTGCTCAGCAGGATTTGTAATCCTTGCCTGCAAACTGTACAGGATTTAAAATCATTCGTTCAAAGGGGATTGCCAGCCTGCCGTTAGCGATGCGGGTTGGCGGGCAGGCTTCTCCCGATGCTAACGCTCTTAAGCCTCGCTATCGTGATCGCAATGACGCTTTGCCCCAAAACAGCGATGCACTCCTGCAGAATACGCTACCCGACAATGCCACCGAAGAAACGAGACCCGTACGCGCCCAATAATGGGTTAAATGGTTAATCAGTTAATTAGTTATTGGTAATACCCCCAATCAACCAATAAACCAATCAACCAATACCCGCGCCTTATTTGACAATCATTCTTTTTGGAAAAGGATATTTTACTTATTTTGGCGCACCGTAAAAAAACACCACAATGAAATTTGTCAAGACAATCCCTGTTACCATTGTTTTAATGCTATGTTATGTTTTCGCCAGCGGGCAGGTCACCATCTCCGGTAAGATCACCGATGAGCTGACGCGTGAGCCGCTTATTTCCGCGAACGTGGTCATCAAAGGAACCACCACCGGGTCGGCAACCGACCTCGAGGGCGTTTTCAAGTTTGAAGTGCCCGACACCGTAAACCAGGTTACACTGGTGATTTCTTACATCGGATATGAAGACCGCGAAGTGGTGATGAAAAAGCCTTTTCAGTTCACCGACCTCAGGATGAAGAACTTCGTGGTGGCGGGTGAAGAAGTGGTGATCTCCGGATCGCGCGTGAAGGAATCGGTGATGGAATCGGGAATTTCCATTGATAAGATTGATGCGAGGGAGATCAAGACCGCCCCGTCAGGTAACTTTTATTCCGGCCTGAGTACGCTGGCAGATATTGATGTGATTTCTTCCAGCGCGGCTTTCAACGTGGTGAACATGCGCGGATTCAACACCACCCAGCCGGAAAGGTCGGTTCAGTACATTGACGGTATTGATAACCAGGCTCCGGGTTTGAACTTTGCAGTCGGTAACCTTATGGGCGCCAATGACCTTGATTTGCAAAGCGTTGAAATTATCCACGGGCCTTCATCGGCTATGTACGGAGCAAACGCCTTCCAGGGCGTGGTTAGCATGACCACAAAAGACCCGTTCAACTTCCCGGGATTGGGAATACAGATCAAGGGCGGAACGAGGAACTACTTTGACGTGCAGGGCCGGTATGCGCGCACCTTCGGAAAGAAAGATAACTGGGGCTTTAAGATCGCAGCAGCCTACATGCGCATTGACGACTGGCCTGCTGATGATGATTCCGCCAACGTGTATGGCGATATTGACCCGGAAGTGAACATGAGCGAAATCGTGCGGCAGCTTCAATTCAAGCAAGTCGGCACCATTGAAGATGGCGACACATTCACTCAAAGCGACCTCGATGACGCGATAGCGCTCAATAGCTGGCTTGATTTTAACGGAGTTGCCAATCCCGGCACTCAAACCATTGTAGCTCCGGGGATACCTGAATCAGCAGTTGCCGATTATAACTCCACTGCATGGAGGATCAATCCCACGCTTTATTGGAAATACAAAAAGAACCATGAGGTGTCCGCGATGGCGAAATACGGGAGGGGCACCTCGGTTTACCAGGGCACCAACCGCTACAGTATAAAAGACATCACCTATCAGCAATACAAACTGGAGTTTAAAGGAAAGAATTACATGGCTCAGGCCTATACTACTATTGAAGATGCAGGAGATTCATACGACAACGTGTTCACCGCGATCAACATCTCGAAGGAAGGCGTGGGTGAATATGTAGGGGAATATATCAGCACTTATTTTGACGCACTCGATTCCATCGTGGGAGGATTCTCCAACTGCCCGGATTGCGTGAGGCCGTATCATATCGAAGAAGCAAAGCGGATCGCTGAAGATTCGGCTTCCACAAAATGGATATACCCGGGAACACCCAAATTCGACTCACTTTTTCAGGCGATCACCACCGACCCTGACCTTCAGACAGGCTCCAAATTCCTTGATGAATCCAAATTTGTGAATGTGGATGGCTACTATAACTTCCGCGACCTGTGGGAGTGGATGGAAGTTTTAGTGGGAGCATCTTACAGGACTTATCTCCCGAAATCTTACGGCACCATCTTCAGCGACTCGCTGGTGAATCCCGGTGATACCTTGCCCGATGGCAAAAATGATCCCGATGCTGAATATCACAAGATAGTGACGCATGAGTTTGGGATTTTTGCGCAAGCCGTAAAGCGCCTTTTTAACAACAAGCTGAAGCTGGAGTTCTCTATCCGCATGGATAAGTACACCAACTTCGATCCCCAGGTTTCTCCACGTGGCTCAATTGTATTCAACCATAATAATCATACGCTAAGGATTTCCGGAGCAGCAGGATACCGCCTCCCTACCCTGCAAGATCAGTACATCCACCTTAACCTCGGCCCGATAACGCTCATTGGCAATCTGAATGGTTTCCCGGATTCTTATACCTGGAGTTCTGTAGAGGCATTTCTTGATACAATGGATGCCGGAACAAGTGTCCCGAGTGATTCAATGCTGGAAGTTTATAAAATAGAGCCGCTCCGTCCGGAAAGAGTCAGAACTCTTGAAGTGGGTTACCGCACTATCCAGAACAAGGTATTTTACATTGATTTCACTTTCTATCACAACTGGTACAGCGATTTTATAGGAGATATCAGAATTGCTGAAATCGAAGCCGGTAAGGCAGGAGAGGAAAGCGGTTTTGATCAAATCATTGCAAGGAAATTCGAGCTTAAACAGATTCCTGTAAACTCAAAATCCACCGTACGCACGTGGGGATTCAGCGTTGGGTTGTCTTACTATTTTGGCAGAGGCATCACGCTGAAAGGAAACTATACCTATTCTGATATTAATGAAGAAGATATTGATGACGACCTGATACCCGGCTTTAATACGCCCAAGCACAAGTTTAACCTCGGTCTTGAAGGTAAGCGCATCTGGAAGGGACTCGGCTTTAATTCGAACTTCCGCTGGTCTGACACTTACTATTGGGAAAGCCCGTTTGGCGATGGGCAAATTCCGCCTTACTTCACGCTTGATGCGCAGCTCAACTACGAGTTCAAGGAATACTACACAACCATTGCTGTCGGTGGTTCAAACCTGATTGATCGCGAATACCGCACGGCCTATGGTTCGCCATTGATCGGCAGGATGTTCTACGCCTCGCTGATTTTCGATATCAATAAATGGTAAGCTGCTTTAGTGTTTCGTCAGTTTAGATCAGGCAGTCATGTTGAGTTAATCGAAACATGGTGCCTGCCCGTGCCACACTTCGATAAACTCAGTGTGGCAGCTTTTGCTTTAAACTGTCAGGCCTTTGGTGTAATTTAATTTCACCATGCGGAAAATAATTTTCTTAGGCTTACTCAACGTTGCAAATCTCATCTATGCTCAGAATTTTGAGTGGGTAAGAACGGGCAGCGGCATCGGCCAGGATACAGGCCATCGCATTACCACAGGCGCATCAGGGAATGTTTATGCAACCGGCTCTTTCTCCGATGCCGCAAAGTTTTCGGGTCAGAACGTCAGCGGAAGCGGAATTTTTGAGATCTATATTGCCAAATATTCCCCATCGGGTGACCTGCTCTGGCTGAAAAGCGCAGGCAGTTATCAGAATGATGAAGGGCTTGGCATCGCAACCGATTCGGAGGAGAACGTGTATGTGACAGGATACTTCAGTGAGATATGTCTTTTCGGACAATCACCAAATTCGGTAACCCTGGTATCCGGGGGCAGAACGGACATTTTTCTTGCAAAGTACAATTCAAACGGTGACCTGCAGTGGGCAGTTAAGGCTGGCGGACAGGGAGAAGACCGGGGCAACAATTTGAAGATAGATGCCGGGGACAACATTTACCTCACGGGATATTTTTCTGAGCACGGCTATTTTGGAAACGAAGTGGTCGTTTCCAAAGGTTCTGCTGATGTATTTACCGCGCGATATGATGCTTCGGGAAATTGCATGTGGGCGCGAAGCCTTGGCGGTGTCGGCCTTGATAAAAGCTTCGGGATCGCTACGGATACATTTGGGAACGCATACATCACCGGTTTCTTTTATTATGGCGCTACCCTCAGCAACTCTGGCGCGGTACTCAGCGCTGATGGGTTAAGCTCCGACATATTTGTTGTAGGCTACAATTCTAACGGTGACAACATCCTTGCAAAACGGATCGGTGGATATTTCAATGATGCCGGCTTTGGAATAGCAGTTGATGAGCAAAAAAATATTTACGTGACCGGATATTTTCTGGATGAGATAACATTCGGAAGTTACTACATGAACTCTTACGGTTATGATGACATCTTCGTAGTGAAATATGATTCAACGTTTACCGCAGAATGGGCTTTGCACGAAGGAAGCGTTCACCTTGACATCGGCCTTGACATTGCACTCGACAAAGAGGGCAATATCTATGTGACCGGCATGTATGACAGCGTGGGCTATTTCGGAAACGACACATTGTTCAGCGCTTCTTACTATGACTTGTTTGTCACTAAGTATAACAGCAAGGGAATTCCGCTTTGGGTAGAGCATGCTGGTGGAATTGAAGGTGATTTTTCAAAGGCAATTTGTGTCGGTGATGACGGCTCAATATATCTTACCGGTTATTATAAAAACGTTGCTTACTTCGGAGATCACACAGCTGCATTCAGCAAAGAGAATGACATTTTCATTGCCAAGATGTCGCAGCCAACCGTTGGCATCCGGTCAGTTTCAAGGAGCGATCTCACTTTTCAGGTATATCCGAATCCTAACAAAGGAACGTTTTTTATTTATCTGAACGAGCGGAGCAATGAAAACATCACGGCAAAATTGTTTGACCTGAGCGGTAAGCTGATCAAACAAGAAATTTTGAAATCCAACTGGAGCAGGACCATTTCATTCAATGTAAACAACCTTGTTCCGGGAACTTATTTGCTGCAACTAACCGGGAATTCACGCAGCCAATCTGAAAGGATAATTATTTTTTAGTTTCAAACAGTAAGGCAACACATTTAAGCTTTTGCACTTTACATGTTGCCTTTTGCCAATTTTCCAAAGAGCCCTACTCTTTAAATATCAACCTCGTCACGCGGTTTGCGGGTGATCCTTCGGGCCTTACTTCCATGATGTAAATGCCTTCTGCTAATGTACCCATGTGCAAGCGGTAGTTATTCAGGCCATCTTTGATTTCAACTTTTTCCTCTAACACTTTCTTGCCCATAAGATCATGAATGATCAGGAAGCCGTTCCTTTCTTTTGTCGCATCCACCTCCACATAGATCCATTCCCTCACCGGAGTATTCGGGAACACTCTCACCTCGAATCGTTCGTTAGGATACTTTTCGAGCTGAAATTGCCTTATAGGCGCTGCTATCACTTCGAAACTTCCAAAAACTTCACATCCGTTTGCATCTGCAACCGTAACAAAGTAGAAGCCAGGAGCGAGGTTGGTGAGATCCTGGCTTGTATCGGCAGTTGACCAATTGACAATGTATGGAGAAGTTCCACCCGCAATAGTAAGGTCAATCGCTCCATCATTCGCACCGGGATTACTTTCATCACTCACAATTGCGCTGAGCGTAAGAGAATCCGGTTCACCTACAATCACAATAACCGTTGCCTGGCAACCGTTCGCGTCTGTCACAGTCACTGTATCATTACCAGCAGGTCTGTTAAAGATATCTTCAGTTGTTTCTCCGGTTGACCACAGGAATGTGTATCCGGGTGTGCCTCCGAATACGGTTAAATCAATTGCTCCATCATTTCCACCGTTGCAACTTACAGGTGTTGGTAATCCGCCCAACGCAAGAGGGGCAGGTTGAGTAATCGTGAAACTTTGGCTTCCCTCGCAACCATTGGCATCAACAACTGTTACGCTATAATTACCGGCAGTAAGCCCGGCAGGATCTTCTTTCACAGAACCATGTGACCAGGCGTATTGGAATGACGGTGTACCATTAAGAACAGTCAGGTTGATCAAACCATCGCTAGCTCCGAAACATGAAACATTGGTTACTGCGGATTCTGTCAGCAGGTCAAGGCTATTCACCGTTAACTCAGTAACAACAACACTGTCACAACCTCCTGTGCTGGTGAATGTATCCGTATATGTTCCACCCTGAGTCTGGAATGCCCCTCCAACGAACAGGCTGTCTCCTTCGCAAATAGTTACCTGGGCCGTGTCAAGCAAAGTATTTACTACAGTCAGCACAGTAGTTAAAATGCTGTCACAACCATTTGTTGCAATCAAGGTGTCGAAATACGTTCCTGATTCCGTTTGGAAATCGCCACCGGCAAAGTAAGTTTCTCCTTCACAGATCTGAACCTGAACGTTTTCGGCAACCGGAGCGAGCACAGTCAGCTCCGTGGTTAATACACTATCGCATCCGTTGGCGGCCGTCAGTGTGTCAAGGTAAGTTCCTGATTCGGTTTGATCTGCTCCACCAGCAAAGTATGATTCGCCTTCACAAATCGAAACCTGCTGAGTGAATGAAGCCACAGGCAGTACTGTTAATTCCGTTACCACGATGCTATCGCATCCGTTGGAAGAAGTAAGTGTATCGAAGTAGGTGCCTGTTTCGGTTTGATCTGCACCCCCGGCAAAATAACTTTCACCTTCGCAAATTGAAATCAGATCGTTAGTGATTGATGTTGGGATAACAATTAATTCAGTTACAACCACGCTGTCACAGCCTCCCGAGGCGGTAAGCGTGTCAAAATAAGTGCCTGATTCACTTTGGTCTGCTCCGCCAATAAAAAACGATTCTCCTTCACATATTTGAATCTGCTGATTGAAAACAATGCTCGGCACAACATCAAGAGTTGTAGCAACTATACTGTCGCAACCGAATGCCGTTACGAAGCTATCAATATAAACTCCCGCCTGGGTTTGGAAAGCTCCACCCGCAAAGAAGCTGTCTCCTTCGCAAATTGAAATTTGCTGCACTACGTCATACGAAGGATTGACCGTTAGTTCTGTAGTTAAAATACTGTCGCAGCCGTCAGCATTGCTCAGGGTATCAAAGTAAGTGCCAGGCTCACTTTGATCAGCTCCTCCGGCAAAGAAGGTTTCTCCCTCACAAATTGAAACTTGCTGTGCGGAGAAAGAAATCGGTAACACTGTCAATTCAGTTGTAACAATACTATCACATCCATTCGCTGCGGTCAATGTATCAACGTAGGTTCCTGTTTCAGTTTGATCGGCTCCGCCTGCAAAGAATGATTCACCTTCACAAATGGAAACTTGTTGCGTGGAAGAAGAAATCGGTAACACTGTCAATTCAGTTGTAACAATACTATCGCAGCCATTCGCTGCAGTCAATGTATCAAAGTAAGTTCCTGTTTCGGTCTGATCGGCTCCGCCCGCGAAGTATGATTGCCCTTCGCAAATGGAAACTTGTTGTGTAGAAGATGAAACTGGTAACACTGTCAACCCAGTTGTAACGATACTATCACAACCATTCGCTGCAGTCAATGTATCAACGTAGGTTCCTGTTTCGGTTTGATCGGCTCCGCCCGCGAAGAATGATTCACCTTCGCAAATGGAAACTTGTTGTGTAGAAGATGAAACTGGTAACACTGTCAACCCAGTTGTAACGATACTATCACAACCATTCGCTGCAGTCAATGTATCAACGTAGGTTCCTGTTTCGGTTTGATCGGCTCCGCCTGCAAAGAATGATTCACCTTCGCAAATGGAAACTTGTTGTGTAGAAGATGCAGCAGGCAATACTGTTAACTCTGTTGTAACAACGCTATCGCAGCCATTCGCAGCAATCAATGTATCGAAGTATGTTCCTGACTCTGTTTGATCGTCTCCGCCCGCAAAGAACGATTTGACTTCGCAAATGGAAACTTGTTGTGTAGAAGATGCAGCAGGCAATACCGTCAACTCAGTAGTCACCACGCTGTCACAACCGTTAGCACCTACAAATACATCCTGATATATTCCTGACTCCGTTTGTTCCGCACCGCCCGCAAAGAACGATTCGCCTTCGCAAATGGAAACCTGTTGGGCAGTTTGTGTTGCCGGAATAATTGTCAGCTCGGAAACAAGCACATCAAAGCATCCATCCGTGGCGCCAAGAGTATCATGATAAGTTCCTGATTCAGTTTGGAATTCACCGGCCAACAAAATGCTGTCGCCCTCGCAAATCGTGAAAGATTGTGTCGTGTAGTTTGCATCGCTTTGACCAATAGTAACCGAATCAACTGTCGAACAACCAAGTTGGTCGGTTATGGTTACGTAGTACGTTCCTTCGCACAGGCTATCGCCTGAGAAAGGAACATTGGAACCGGTGCTCCATGCAAACGAATATGGCGGGAATCCACCGTTTGCACTTGCGGTGGCATTTCCATCGCAACATTCTTCCAGCGGACAATCGAGCAGCAGGTTAGTGACTCCTCTTGAATCCCAGTAGTTGACTTCCAGCTTGCGTACTCCGGAAACATTTATATTGTAAACCTGGATGCTGTTCGGAGCACCGCTTGGCGTTGAAACCGAACGCAGCAACATATTATTCGCATCGAACGCTTTGATCGTTCCATTATTTCTATCGTTATCAACCAGGGTTATTGAGTAAACTGTCCGGTCGCGATCGAATGTAAAGGTCATCTTTCCTCCATTCGAAGCATCGCTTGGATTATCAATGCTTCCATCGTTATTGTTGTCGGTTAAATACTGAGGGAGGATCAACAGATTTCCAATACCAACTTCTAAATCCGGATCGAGGCTTCCGGAAACATTGGAGTTGAAAATCGCAACTGCATTCGGAAATTGGTTTGGAGTATTCGATGTTCCGGTTACGAAAACACCGGGAGCGATTTCTTCACCCGTGACGATCTCTCCATGAGCGTATCCGCTTATATCCTGCAGGCAGGTTTGTGGCGGACAACTGAAGATGATATTGGTAATCGCGCGTGAATCGCTGTAAGTAACCGTGAGTGTTTTTACCCCTGCCATGTTCAGCGCAATATTTTGTACCGGATCATTATTGCTCGGTGTATTTACTGTCGTGATAAGATTATTGTTTTCATCGTACGCTTTGATCGAACCGCCATTCTTATCATTATCAACCAAAGTAATACCATACACCGTGCGTACGTTGTCAAATGTGAATGTGATTGCGCCACCGGCCCCCTGATCGTTTGGAGAATCAACAATGCCGTCATGGTTGCTGTCATTGAGATTCATCGGGAAAATAGCCGCGTTGCCAATTCCTACCTGCAGATCAGGATCAGGTGTATTGGTGAGGTTGGTGTTGAACACAATCAACTGGTCAGGATAAATTCCATTTGCATTAGCCGAAATTGTGACACCCAGGCTGGCAAAGTAGTCATCGAGAACTGTTCCGTGCGGCAGCCCAGCAAAATTCAAGGTACAGGCCGGGGCTATACCGGGATTGGTACCTGGCGCTACGCATCCGCAACTAATATGATTCACATCAAAACTGACCTGAAGCTCCTCGCCAACATTCAAAATTGTAGTAACAATGCTGTCACACCCATTTACCGCGGTCAACGTATCGAAGTAAGTTCCCGAGGTTGTTTGGAATGATCCACCGGCAAAGAACCCGTCACCATTGCAAACATTTGCAGTTTGTGATGATGATGAATTTGGTAATACAATTACTTCTGTAGTTAATATGCTATCACAACCATTACCTCCTGTGAGTGTGTCAACATAGAACCCTGCTTCGGTTTGATCTGCTCCTCCGACAAAAATGCTTTCTCCTGCACAAATTGAAACGGTTGCATTTCCACTTGAAGGTGGAATCACGATCAACTCTGTTGTCAGAAGACTATCGCAACCATTCATGCCTGTGAGCGTGTCAACGTAGAAACCAGCTTCAGTTTGATCCGCACCTCCGACAAAGAAACTTTCACCCTCACAAATCGAAACCTGTGTGTTTCCGGTTGCAATTAAAAGGACAATAAGTTCTGTTGTTAAGATACTATCGCAGCCATCTGAGCCTGCAAGAGTGTCAACATAAAACCCGGATTGCGTTTGGTCTGCCCCGCCAGCAAAGTAGCTTTCTCCCTCACAAATTGAAACCTGAGCGGTGCCGTTGGAAACCGGCAGCACGATAAGCTCCGTAGTCAAAATACTATCGCAGCCATTGGAACCTAAGACTGTATCATTATAAAAACCTGATTCTGTTTGGTCAGCACCGCCAATGAAAACACTCTCTCCTTCGCAAATTGTGATTTGTTGATTGCCTGTTAAAATCGGCTTCACGATAAGTGTTGTGATCACTACGCTGTCACAGCCGTTTGAAGCAACCAAAGTATCAAAATATGTTCCAGAAGCTGTTTGAGATGTACCTCCGGCAAGGTAGCTTTCGCCTTCACAGATTTCAACAAGCACATCACTTGATACATTTGGCAATACAATCAGCTCGGTAGTGAGAATGCTGTCGCAGCCGTTTGAACCTGTAAGCGTGTCAACATAAAATCCAGCTTGCGTTTGATCAGCACCACCAACAAACACGCTTTGTCCGTCACAGATACTAATCTGCCGATCGCCAAAACTTAACGGTAATAATGAAAGCTCAGTCACAATCACAGAATCACAACCTGAAGTAGCTATGATTGTATCGTTATAAAATCCAGCCTGGGTTTGGAATGCTCCTCCAACAAAGAGAGAATCTCCGGTACAAATTTCAGCCGAAATAGTGTCAATGAGAATTCCGCCAAATTCGAGGGTAGTTTCAATGATACTGTCACACTCGCAAATAAAGTATCAAAGTAAATTCCCGGCTGCGTCTGGAACGCACCTCCCACAAAGAAACTATCGCCCTGGCAAATTGATACAAATGCTGTTGACAAGGAATTGGGAAGAACAGAAAGATCAGTGATCACAATACTGTCACAGCCAAATGATGTTGTGAAGGTATCCGAATATTGCCCGGGCTGTGTCTGCAAGGCTCCTCCGGCAAAATAACTTTCGCCATCGCAAATGGAAACCGGAACCACATTAGTAATGGTATTCACCACAGAAAGCGTGGTCTCGATTATACTGTCGCACCCTGCGGAAGAAATAAGAGTATCATAATAAACTCCGGATTCTGTTTGAAATGCACCACCAACCAATAAGCTATCTCCTTCACATATCTGCGCAGTTTGTTCAGTCAGGAAATTTGATAGAACAGATAATTCAGTAATTACAACACTGTCGCAACCGTTAGCGCCAATCAAAGTATCAAAATAAGTTCCGGCTTGGGTTTGGAAAGTACCACCTAAAAGGATGCTGTCGCCATTACAGATTGAAGCACTTTGGTTTGAGGATGAAGGCAGCAACACACTAACCGTAGCTGATGCAGTACTCGCACATCCGTTTATATCTACTACCGTCACATTGTAATTCGTTGTTTGAAGCGGACAAACCTGAATACTGACCCCGGTGGCTCCCGTACTCCATACGTATGTTACTCCTCCTGACGCAGTAAGTGTCACACATTCGCCAGCACAAACCGAAGCTGACGGTGGCGTAATAGATGCCACTGGCAATGGATTAACGCTTACGGTAACAGAATCCAGTGATGAACAACCACCTGCATCTGTTACGGTTACGAAATAAGTCATTGTAGATGCCGGAGAAACCGTTACAATTGCAGTGGAAGGTCCATGACTCCATGAATAAGTTACTCCGCCACTTGCAGTGAGTGTTACACTATCACCAAAGCAAATGGTTGCAAAGGGTGGAACGATCATCGCAGCAGGCGGTTGGCCTACACCAACAGTTTTTGTAACAGTGGTCTGGGCGCCACATCCATCAGTGACGGTAACCGTGTAAGTTGTTTGCACAAGTGGTCGCACAGTTACAGTTGACCCGGTATCCCCGGTGCTCCAGTTGTATTGGTAAGGTACTGCCAAACTTCCCGTTGCAGTAGCGGTTAGCGCTGCGCCATCGCCCAGGCATACGCCTTGCGGACCGCTGATGTTTGCAAGTAATGGCGCATTGTCAACAATTATCAGTGTATCGGATTTGGACTGGTTGCAACTACAGCCATCGGAGTAGGTAATGATTACGGACTCTGGAAATTCAGCAATGCCGTCAATTACAGGCACAATCGGGAGAACGAAATTCTGTTGACCGGCTGGAATGGTGATGCTGTCTGGTAAGCTTTGATAATCCACTCCTTCAGTAGCAGAACCCGATACATTAATTGCAATTGTAATCGGGTTTGTAGAATTTGTATCCTCACGAAAGAAGGTGAAATTCCCGTCAAAACAACCTTCATAGTTCACTGAGGAATTATTATAGGCGGTAGCGTTCACGCCTACGCTTTCGCCTGCAGAGAAGCTTTGAGCCTGCAGGAAAACACCGGAGTCATAAAGGTGATCTCCAACGTCTGCAATGACCAGCTTAATATGATAGGTAGAGCATGGAACAACAACCATGGTGGCAGTGAGTGGAACAGTATAACCATCATACTGAGTCACCAAACCGTTGGTGTTGTCTACATAATAGGCTGTATTCGTCAAGCTGGTACAATTCAAAATGCTACCCTCAGAGCCTACTTGTCCTCCATTGACTGAATTGATGGCAACCGCAAGATTAGAGCCGGGTATTCGCGCAATATTTGTATTGGGAGCGTACCCTGGACCAGTTACAAGAAACGCAAACGCGTCATTGAATTCCGAGCACACAAATTCCGGATATTCTTCGGAAGCAAAGATGTAATTAAACGTAACCGTATCCCTGAATGAAATAAAATCAAATTCAAGCACCGTAGCATCGAATGTTGGAGAAACACCTGCTGCCGTTTCTAATGCGGCATCCCCGGGTGTCTGTGAATCAAAAGTTGCATCTGTTAACGTATTAGGACCCGGAGCGATATTGGTATTACCCGAAGTCAGCAGGACACCTGATGCCATGCCAATGCCTTGTCCGTTGGTGAAGTAACCCGCGGCTACAGCGGCTCCGGTATATGAAATGTTAAACGCCTCCACACATGAACCGAGAAGCACATCGGTGACCAACTGTTGTTTTGTAAACTGGGTATTGTTAGTGATCAACGGAGTACCTTGCAGCGAACAGTTTCCAATACCATTCACATTATCGCTGCTCGTGAATGCTCCACCGGATCCACGCAATGAACCATTCAAATAGACGCTATAGCTGCCATTACCAAATCCGCAGCATATCCCGTCACCAGCCGAATCAAATATTGTGAAATCATAACACCCTACTGAACTTACGCAGGCATTCCAGGTCAGCAAGGAACCCGCAGGTTGTCCAACCGAATTACCTGAGGCAACCGTGGCGCTGGTAGTTCTATCAACAAGCTGCCATGAAGTTTCGTCTGGATAATTATCTGTTACAATTTGAACCGTAACTGTTGCGTCCGGACATGCACCAGAGCATCCGCCTATAGAGCTTATAGTTTCCGAGCTTGTAAACGCGCCTCCCGTGCCAACAGAAGTGCCGTTAAAAGTAACCGTATAGCTGCCAAATCCTTGGAGGCAGCAAATGCCGTCACCGTAGGAATCGAAAATGGTGAAAGTATAACACCCTGTTGAAACCACACAAACATCCCATGAATAGAGACTATTAGTAAGCCCACCGGATGTGTTCCCGGTCGCAATAACCAGGCTTGTATTTTGATCCACGATTTGCCAGGATGTTTCATCCGGATATAAGTCAGTCAAAATATCAATGTGAATGGTGGCGCTGGGACATTGTGCTGCCGCTTCTTGTTTCGTGATAATTAGGAATCCAAAAAGAAAAAAAGCCGCTGAGGCAAAGCGAATGAAGCTGCTACTCATAAATTTTTTATTGGTATTCATGTTGGTTACTTACTGGTTTGAAAAGGTCAGAATTCTTCCCGAAGGAAGCAGCGAGTATTTCTGGTTTTGTAATAACTGAAGATCGGATTTCACCAACCGCATGTCCACGGGAATTCCCAATTGCTGCAATTCACTGGCTGAAAGAAGCTCAGCTTTTACTCCTGTCGTGAATTGCATAATAACCCGCTGGTCTGTATGCCTGTATTTGTCAATGGGATTACTGTTCAAGGCATTCACATAGTCAGAGACATTACTGACAGGAGCATGAATGATATTGAAGGTGCTTACTGGCGTTTGCGCAAGAAGGAGCCCGCCCCCAAAAAGGAGCAGCAGCCATAAAATCCTTTTCATGACAATGGGTTGTTGGTTTAGTTCAAAAAATTGTAGCTCAGGACGATACTACAGGACAAAGTAATGAGAATAACAGAGAAGCGCAAAGAAATTCGCGAAAATAAAAGGTTATGAATGTGAGAAGATTAAGACCCTTAAAGCCGTCAATTTCTTGTCGCCAATTAAAGTCAATTTTTAAAGAAATACTCTGAAATTTTTCACATACCTTTATGAGCTTCTTAACATGTTTAAATTTCATTTATAAAATATGGATTACCGTGCAGCGCTTGTAGAATTTTATCAGAAACACAATCCGGCCAAACTGCCGGAAATTGACCTGCTGCTTAAAAAATATAAAGGGCGCGAAGCGGAGCTACTGCATGCACTCAAAGTAAAATATGGCGTGAAGGACACTCCGTCACCAGAAAAACCTGTTTCAAGGCCGGAGCCCCCACCGCCTCCCAAGGAGCAAAAACCCATTGAGACCCGGACCGCTGAAACTCAAAAAAGGGATCCGGAACCGAAAACAGATGAGTCAAATCAGGAGGCCGATACGGAAGTTGCAGAACCTAAAAAG
>CAYOYI010000051.1:0-11470 GCA_964408105.1 uncultured Chitinophagaceae bacterium
CGGCCTGATGGTAGATTCTCCGGGTATGCCGGGATTGGGTATCGTGGAACTGCGCTGGAAACGTGGAGGCAAAGGCGCTTATTCCTTTACCATCGAAGCAACGCAGGGCAATCCCACCCATAGCAGCGTATGGAAAACCATCGGCACAAGCCTGAATACAAAGTTCAAAGTCAGCGGGTTCCCGTCAGGCATCTGGTCATTCCGTGTGATAGCGCGTGGAACGGCAGGGCCTTCGGAACCAAGCGGATATGTGGTGAGGATGGTGGCGTGAGGTTACTTTGTTATTTACATTCGCTGATTACCGCATCAGCGATCATCAATTCCCCTTCCCCAGCCTGGTCTGAAAACCGAAGCTGTAGATCGGCCTGCGGTAGGGCATCAGGTCGTTGGTGGTGAGATTCACCGAGATGAGCATGGTGAGCGATGTGCGGTCGCTTATTTCAAAGTTGTAGCCACCTCCGGCAAAAAGATTGTGAAATGTTTTCCGGAATTTGTCAACCGGGTAGCCCAGATAATCGAGCACCACTACTTCCCCGCTTATCAGCATATATTCCGGCTGCACGAACAGGCCTTTCCAGACATACGCCCGCGGGAACACCCTTCCGCCAAAAGTGTGATACTTATTGAATTCGGAATATGGCGCAGGGTAATAATTCAGCAGGTTGATATATTGATAAAGAAAGCCAGCGCCCACCTCAAACCACTGTACAGGACGGTAGGTCACAATGGGTGAGAGGTCAATCACAATCAGATCGCTGCTGAACCCGGCATTCACAAAACCGCCCGCACTCCAGTTGCTCAGATCAACATCACGCTTGGGTTCGCGATCACGCTCTTTTTTTTCTTTTTTAGTTTTTTGTTTGAGATCATACTTGTCATAGTCATAATCGTATTGTGCAAAGGCAAAGGAGCCTGCACCGCAAAGGAGAATAAAAAGAATGAAGCGTTTCACGATTGCTTATAACGCTGAAAGGCGTTTAATAATTTCAAAATTACGACTGGAATTAAGATTTAGTATCCTTACAACCTCGGACAGGGAACGATACGCGTTTTCTTTGACTTGATAGAGCCGGTGTAAACCAATGATATTTCCAATCCGCCATCAGCCGCGCTGGCTTCGGTGAGCGTTGAAAGGTTTATGTCATAGTTTATGATCGCACGTACAGTCTTGTATTGATAACCTATCATCGGGATCAGCGCATCGCGGGGCCTGTATGCTGCTCCTAGAAATACAATACTGTTCTTCACACGGCTTTCCGACAGCAGCGTAAATCCGGCCAGCAGGTTGATGATATATTCCTGGGCTTTCTTTTGGTACATAAAAAGGAAACTCGGCTCAAGGTGCACCATTTTATTGATGCGGGTGAACGCAATAGCATTGATCACCGGCCTGATGCCGAGGCTGTTATTTGTTCCCGGAAAAGTTTCCTTCGGCTTTACAAGATGGAACATTGACGCTCCGACAGAGAAATTATTCCCGTCATTATGAACGTAGGTGAAGTGCGCTCCAACGGACATGTCGAAATAGAGCAGCGAATTATCACCCGTAGGTTCAGTGGTCACTATGCCTGAATCGAAGAATAGATTATCGGGATCCCACTGGTCATTAAAATAAAGTTTGGTGTAATCAATACTCTTTTGCACAACTCCTGCTCCTACCCCGATGGAGAGGAAATATTTTTTCATGATTCCGAAGGCCTGATGATAAGCAACGGAGCCGAATACTTTGTTAGTGGTCAATCTTCCATCGCCTGTCTTGTCATTCAGAAAAATAAGCCCCGCACCCATCCACGCTTTTTTTGATCTGCCTTTCAGGAAAGCAAAATCAGCATAAACGGCAAATGTGCGGTAGTTGAATGTTGTGTTGTCAATTGCCCAGGGCCACTGGCTTTTGAAATTTCCGCCAATGCGCCAGTCTCCGTTGAAGAAGCCGGTATTGGATGGGCTGGTGGAAAGCGGAGCAGCAAAAAACTGGCTGAAGTGGAGGTCTTGTGAGTAGGTGGAAGGAGAAAGGAGAAAGGAGAAAGACAAAAGAAGAAAGAATGTCAACACACTCCCCCTTAGCAATCGCAGCAAGCTTGCACGCAAACAGGTCATTCGTAGTTCGTAAATCGTCATTCGTAATTCCTAACTATCTTATCAAAGTAATATTCCCTTTTCTCAATTCCGTTTTCTTGCCGTTTTCAAAAACCGCTTTCATCGTATAGACGTACACATCCATTTCCTGCGGGCGGCCTTTGTAGGTTCCGTCCCAGCCTTTAATTCCTATGCAGGTCTCAAGGCGATTACAAACGATAGCGATATCATCTGATTCAAATACCAATTCCCCCCAGCGGTTGTAAATCCTGAATTCAATTTCACTCACGCCAATTCCACGCAGCCAAAGGATATCATTCGCGCCATCACCATTCGGTGAGAATGCATTCGGCACGTCAATCACTCCAAGAAATTCCACAATTATCTTTTTACAATAAATGCCATCACAACTGTCAGTGCCGGCTACATACAGGCATGGGTTGTAAGTGCCGGTGTCCGGATATACATAGCTTGGATTTTCTTCAGTGGAAGTTTCGCCATTGCCAAAATCCCACTCATAACCCGTGCCGCCAGTGCTTTGATTGATAAAAAATACAACCTCATCCAGATCATAAATTGAATCTTCAGTAGTGAATAAAGCTGTGGGGCCGTTAAAGACGGAGAATGTTTGTGAAGCGCTGCTGCTGTCATTGCATGACTCAGGATTGTAAGCAGTGAGGGATACCGTGTAAGTCCCCGGCATCAATCCCGGCAACACCGGAAGGCTGTCGGTTGATGTGCTGCCGCCAGGAAATCTCCAGAGTATAGAAGTGGCATTTATGGTTTGACTCACCAGATGCAGATCATGCGGGAAACATCCCTCATCGCCCGACAATGCTGCCTGCACCGGAGGCGGCAGATAGATGTTCTTAAAGGTTGTATCCACATCGTTGCAAGAAGTTGAGTTGACTGCGATCAATCTTATCGTGAATGAATCTGAGGAATTATAAGCGTGTGAAGGATTCAACAAGGTGGAAGTGGTGCTGTCACCAAAATCCCAGGTCAGAGAAGTGAAGTTGGTGCTCTGATTGGTGAGGCCAACAACCAGCGAGTCGCATCCGAAAAATAAAGTGTCGAGCACAAAATCCGCGATGACCCGCACATCCGACACCCGAATGGTCGCGGTTGCCGTATCGAAAATATTGCATGATGCAGAATCTGTGATGATAAGCGTCACGGTGTAAGTGCCGGTATCCGTATAAGTGTGTACCGGATTTTCAAGTGAAGATGTGCTGGTCCCATCTCCGAAATCCCAGGAATACTGGGCTGCACCCGTGCCGCTGCTGTTGAGTGTAGTAGTGAACGGCACACAGCCGAAAGTGTCGGGAATTGAAATTCCGGCATCAACAAAACCAAGCAGCGAGATCTGCCGAACCATTGTATCACTCTGATTACAGCTTGTCGGATTAGTCACGATCAGCGACACGTCATAAACGCCCGGAGAGGCATATTCATGAGTAGGCGAAACTTGTGACGAGCCCCATCCATCGCCAAAGTTCCAGATGTAGTTGGTAGCATTGGTGCTGAAATTATTAAAGTGCGCGATAAACGAATCACAATTACTTGTCACCTGCGGAACAAAGAATGCTGCAATGCTGTCATCACGCGCAACTATTGTGAGTGTTGCCGTGTCACGAAAAACATAACCATCGCAGGTAGTGGAATCAACACCGATCAATGTGACGGTGTAAGTTCCGGTGTCGGTGTAAGTATGAGTCGGGAATGCCTGCGTTGATGTGGTATTGTCGCCAAAATCCCAGAAAAAAGATTTTGCGTCATTGGAGATACCGGTAAAGTTGATTGAGAGGGGGATGCAACCGGTCGTAGAGGGGCTTGCGAGTACTGAAACGGTTATCTCATCCGGCTCGATCTCAAATTTAGCCGCGCCAAGATTGCAGTTGACACTTGGATTATTTCTTGACCATGCACCAGGCAATGAGGGAAAATCACTATTGCCTCCGCAACCGGCACATGCTGCCTGATAAATGATTCCGTTCTTATCAAAGCGGCTTGTGCCACCATCAACATGCTCGGCACTCAGGGATCCTCCGAAATAGGTTGCGTACCTCAAGCTCGATGCATCACTGTTGAATACAATGAAATAAAAATCGCTTCCGTCAGTAGTTGATTGGAAAGCATTCCCAGTAACAGGTAAGCCATTTGTAGTGCTGGTGTTCCCGTAACTGTTTCCTGAATTCACCTGTCCTCCCCATCCGGAAATAAATATTCTCCTGCAGTAGTCAACGAGAAATGCTGTTAATGAAAGATCAGGGCTTCCGTCACCGCGTCCGAAAACAGTTGAAAATCTCAGCGTTGAAAGATTTGGCGGCAATGAGATCAGAAACTGTCCGCTGTTGGGATTAGAATAAACTCCCGCGGTGACCGGAAAAGATCCTTCCGACAATCCCACCGTGTAAACATTATCATCCCCATCCAACTGGATGAAATAGCACTGATCGTAACTCGCAGTTCCAATGTAAGTTGACCGAAGAAGCGTGTTGCCGTTTGCGCTGATATGCGCTATGAAACCATCAGCACGTCCGCCAAGAGCGGTAGGATTTAAAACTCCGCTTGCGCTTGCAGGAAAGTTGTTGCTTGTTGTTCCTCCGCAAGTATATATGTTCCCAGTGCTGTCAAAAGCCAGTGAGTAAGCTGCATCATCACCCGACCCTCCCAAAAACGTTGACCATAAAAGCGTAGTGAGCGAAGCATTGAACTTGAAAATACAGGCATCTTGCGCTCCGCCAATAGTTGATTGAAATCCTCCGCCAGCAATAGGAAAATTGGAAGACTGTGTGCAAGAAGCCACGTAAATATTGTTCGAAGCGTCCACAATAATCTCTCCGCGAGCATCATCCGCGTAATTGTATTTCAGCGACATGTTCGCTCCGTAAACCTGAGTAGTGACATTTGCCCCGTCATTAGACGAGCCTCCAATAAGAGTTGAACCAATCAATCCCGTGCCAGTCTGGTTCAATCTCACCACAGCAATATCGGCCAGGCCTTGCAGCACACGGTTGTACGCGCCAACAGTTGTTGGGAAATTCGGAGAGTTTGATCTGCCGTAAATACAGAGTTCATTGTTGCTGTTTACAACTAAGCTGTGTGGCTGATCATTGATAGAACCTCCAATGTATGTTGAATAAACAAGGTTGGTTCCTGTACTGTTGAATTTCGAGATCGCCATATCAGCATCATAGCCATCCGTGAAATTTCCGGTCTGCACCCCGCCTGCGTACGTTGTTTGAAAAGCTCCGGGTGTAGTTGGATATCCAAATCCTCGTGCAATACCACCGGCATAAAAATTTCCCTGAAGGTCATCCGTAGCCGTGTAACCAAAATTATCTGCCGTTGAGCCGGTGTACGTTCCGAAAATCAACGAAGGGTCAATCACGAGAGGAAGTGAGGAATCATAGCCTTCGGGAAATTCAAACGAAACTTTATTCTCATTAAGAACGAAGTTGCATGGAACGGTGACTTTGCTTCCGTTTATCTCCTGATATGCAAGCAACTGTTCTTCCCGAATGGAATTTGCGGAAGTCTTGTAGTGAAGTATTCCATTTTCGAGATAGATTTTATCTATTCCTTCAAACCTCATTTCAATAATTGAAGGATCGGAATTTGGCTGCACGATGAATGAGTATTTCAAATGCCCTTCACCATTTTGATAAAGCAGATCAATGCCGGGATAAATTCCTTCATATTTCAACCCGCGAAAAATCTTTACATCTGAAGCCCACTTTGACGGATCATTTCCGATAAAATAATTCTCATAGTGAGCATAGCTTTCCTGCCCCGAGGTCTTTACCTGAGAATTGGCATTGGTGAAATGAACATAGAACGCATGGCCCTTTATCGTCACCGTGTCGATGTGTGCCGGATGGCCGTGATGGTGGAATACTTCGTCTAATCCTTTCGGATCAGCCAGATGGAAAGTGAGCCGGTCTTTTTCGAAAAAAAGTGCACCCGCATTTAACTTGAGCCTGTAAAGAACATTTGGATGCCACTGGCCTTTATTTTCGGCAAACTGTGGTCCGTCAGGAAGTTTTAGCTCCGGAGTGTGCCCTTTTTTCGGTGAGGCAAAAGCAATTGATACACCAATGAAAGCGAACAACGCAATGAACCAAAACCTATCGAAGCTGTAAGGGATATTCATTCAGGCAAAAAATAACACTCTAAGTTAATAAATAGAAGGCGGAACAACTGCTTAAGCAGTGAAGTTGACTAAGCGGTGACTTTCACCTTTTGGATCGCTTTGATCGCAGTATTTAAGTCTTTCCTTAAAACTTCGGTTGGGGGCGCTAGTGGTAACCTGACATTTGAGCCGCACACTTCAAGTATCTCAAGGGCGCATTTCACTCCTGCCGGATTTCCCTCCCGGAAAAGCAGGTTCATGATCTCAAGCAGCTTGTATTGAAGCTTTCGCGACCTGATGATATCATGGTTTAAGGCAGCACGTACCATTTCGCTGAATTCTTTTGGAAACGCGTTGGCTATAACTGAAATCACCCCATCACAACCCAGCAGAACCAAAGGCATCGTAATGGCATCATCACCGGAAACTACAAAGAAATCACCGGGCTTATCACGAATGATGGTCATCACCTGCTGAAAATCTCCGCTTGCTTCTTTGATACCGATAATGTTATCACAATCTTTTGCCAAACGTAAAGTAGTTTGCGCCAAAACATTTGATGATGTACGGCTTGGAACATTGTACAGGATAACCGGAACAGGTGAGGCATCGGCTATGGCCTTGTAATGATGATAAATGCCTTCCTGAGTTGGCTTATTGTAATAAGGGCTTACGGAAAGAATTGCCTCTACACCATCGAAATGAAAATGCTTTATCGAGTCAATTACTTCTGCAGTATTGTTGCCGCCAAATCCTGCAACAACCGGCACTCTTCCGCGTACAGTTTCAATGGTAAATTCAAGCACCTTAAGCTTTTCATCTTTAGTAAGCGTTGCCGACTCGCCCGTAGTACCAAGCGAAACAAGATATTCAACCTTACCCTTTATGGTGTGCTCAATTACTTTCTTTAAACCTTCATAATCAACGTTACCGTTTTCTTTAAAAGGAGTGACCAACGCGACCCCTGTTCCCCTGAATTTGCGCAGCATAGTTTTCACTTTAAAATGATGAGCTGCAAAGTTAGAAATTCAGCCGTAACGATTTGTGCTATTGATGGATAAGAAACGAAGAATTAAATCAGTCGTATTTGGAAAAATCAATTTGTTCCAATCCAGAAGCAGTTACGTTTGACAGGTTATAACGTTTGCGAAAGCGCTCACCCTGAGTGCCCAGCTTTCGTTCATCCTCTGAAATGCGCTCGGCCAAAGGCATGAAATTGTCAATATGGGCCAGGCAAGGATCCTCCAACTTCGGATAAATTCCCCGGTATTTAAACATTATCATACTCACTTTGGCTGCGATGTAATCTACTTCCAAGTCATCCTGCTTGGTGTTTCGCCTGATCAACTGCGCCTGAAAAGGATCGGTTGCGACTGCAATTCTTTTAAACCCCAACTCACGCGCAAGAGCATATCCGTAAAAAAGGTTTTCGGTGCTGTGTTCTGCCCTCGACTCTACAAATATTTTCTCAGCCGGAATTCCCAGATTTCTTGAATATTGAGCCATGATCTCAGATTCAACATAAGGAGTATGCACCGCGCCTCCGGAAAAAATCACATTCTCGGCTATTCCCTCCTGGATCAGATGATATGCCCAAAATACGCGAAGGCGGTGGACGAAATTCATTTTTTCTTTATTCTCGTCATAGGGAAAGCCCGGAACGATCACGGCATCATATGCTGCGGAGCGCTTTACTTTTTCATACTGAACGAAAGTGATGAGTTTGCATCCCGATGTGGTCAGTACTGCAGCTGACAAAATCAATAAGGCGAATATGCGTTTCATGTCTGACGGTTTATTATATAAACCGCCCGAAATGAATTTTGTTTTTGTTCGATGCCAAAATATTATTTCACTTCAACAGCGCTTCTCCGCCCAGCAGTAACAACGCCAGCCAGACAAGACCTTTCAGCATAAAGAAAAGAAACCCCAGCATTCCTAATTTCCTGAGTTTGTTCTTCATGTTAGCGGGCTAGAATATTGTAGGTTTTGAACTCGGATTTCATAGGAGGCTCTGTGCCCGCTTCCTTCGCTTTGCGAACATCTTCAAATCCCCTCTTATGTCCTTCGATGAAGGCTGAAGAGCGTGTCCACTCTTTGAAATGCTGCTCACTGTCCCAATGACTAACGATCAAATATTTGTCATTATCCGCTGTTGGCTTGAGCACATACATGTGGCGGAATCCGGAAAGTTTATCAATCGCGTGAGCGCGTGTTTTAAAAAGCTCTTCAAAGCGGGAAATATACTCGGGCTTACACTCAATATAATTGATGGCAACAAAGGCTTTGTCGTACTCAGGTTGCATAGCATTAATTTGTTTGGTTACAAAACAACTCCGGTGAACATGGAATTGCAATACCTATGAGTTGGTATTGTTGATGCGTCAACTAACAGGCCTGTAGATTATGATCTTGCCTTTCTCAAGATAATTCAAATCAAACTCACTCAAGCCAACTTTCTTTCCGTAAATGCTGGTATTCTGGTGAGCGATGATAAATACGCCTTTGCCCTTTACTTCATAGACCACCGCAGTGTGATGAGGCATTTTTTCCTTATAAACACCGCCATCTTTTTCATAACGCAACGTGACTCTTTCCATTTGAATGATATCACCGGGATAAAGACAGCCTTCCCGACTCACCTCTTTTCCAAAGACATATTGCCCGTTCCATTTTGCATTCACGGAGTTCAGCGCCTCTGCTGCAAGGTCCCAGCATTCGCCTCTGCCAACCCGTTTTTTGATCTTTGTTTTTACAAAATCAACTACACCCTGATTCAGTTCCGGAATACTGTCGCAATTATCAGTGCCTTGCGAAAAGGCCGAATTAGAAAGCCAAAACACTGCTATAATAAAGGGAAGAATTCTCACTTCTAAATCGGAGTTTACCCGGAAGATTAAAATCTAAACCCGGTGGTGAGCAGAAAACTATTGATTACGGTTTTGTCTTTGGCAGGAATGTCGTTCACAACCAGATTCACTTCATTAGCTTCCTTTCTCACGTACGCAAAATCAAAGAATACTTTTTCCAGTCGAACTCCTGCTCCAAAAGTATAATAATTGGAGGCGCCTTCTCCGCTCCATGTAAAGGACGCGTCATTAATCGGGCTTGTGTAATGTGCCACGCCTCCCCGTATGCGAGGGCCTATTTGTCTGGGCTTTGTAAATTCATCGAATGCTATTTCGATCCCAGCGCGAAAAGCATGTGCTGTGCCGTAGCGATTATCTATAGAACTGTTGATGGAGTTTTCAAAATCCCTGTAGTCGCTGTCCATAATGAAGGAAGACTGGCTGTAATCTACCCATTCGTAGTCGAAAGAAAAGAAACCGTATTTGTTGAATATAAATCCTAAGCTGCCCACAACTCGCATCGGAGTGGTTTGATTGTATTCAAACCTTCCGATCGGAGATTCTACCTCGTAAGGAGTATTTACTGAATCGAACTTAGCAGTAATGTCACTCCAAAAGCTGCGGGTAATGCTATAATAGGTAGGAGTATGTAATGCCGCCCCAACTCTGAACCATTTGGCAGGAGTATAAATAAATCCCATCTTGAAATTGATACCCACTCCGCTAATGTCCAGATTTTGATCTAAACTAAATTGATCAAAGTAATGATCGGAAGTATCGGTAGCTTCCTTGAAGTTATATCGTTCTTTGTACGATATAAACGGTATTCCAATGTATGCACCAAAGTAAAGCTTGTTCTTATAGTTTGCTGCCATAGAAAAGGAAAGCTCGCTTGCAGAGCCACTTGAATTTAAAGTGATCCTCTGGTCCACCATCCGTCCATCAGTGACGCTTGAATATGATTGACTGTCAGGCGCTATGGGATCAAGGAGGTAAGCAAAATAGGCAAGATACGGCTCAAAACCATAAGCCCCTCCGGGACCAATTTCGGTTGAAGAGATTCCGTCCAGTTCTTCCCTATAGCCTTTCAAAATTGAATTTCCTGTTGTTTCATTTCTGTAATAACGCTCCGCCTGAAAAGTTGCAAGACGATTATATCCGATACCAAAATTCAAGCCCTTCAGAGCGGTTTTTGGTTCCCTTTTCCGGAAGGCGGCAATAACTATCCCGATATTGGCAAGATTGACATTGAGTTTATGGTCAGTATTCGAAAAGCCCTCGTAGTTAGTAGTTGTTTTCACATGGTCTATTCCCGGAGTAATGGTGATTTCTATTTTCCTGAACAATCCAAGTCCTCCGGGATTGGTAACAACCGAGGTATAGTCAGCTCCAATAGCCCCAAACGCACCTGCTACTCCCATCCCTCTTGCAGTTCCACCAAAACGCGTTTGTGCGAAACGCAAGGCCTCGTCAGAAGTTTGCGCGGTGAGCATAGAAACCCCTGAGATAAAAAGTCCGACAATCAGCAATCTTCTCATTTCAAAACAATTTGGTCAAAGAATTTTTCCAAACTAATTGATGATCCTTTTCATTCCGGGCGAAGGAGAAACTGTTTTCTGCTGAGCAGCGCCATTGGTTGAAAAACCGGGTGATTGGCGCTGTGGCTGCGGGGTTGCTGAACGATTGTTGTTCACCGATGGCGGTGCAGTTCTTGAGTCGTTCATTTTCACATCGCGGCTTGGCTGATCTGATGGAGGAGAATAGCTTTCTCCGCGGTTTGGTTTTGAGCCGGGTGATTGCTTTTGCTCGTAGTTTCTATTAGGTACACTTTGCTTTGGAGGATCAAACTGCTTAGGCGCAATATTGTCATTCCTTTGAAAATTGGGGCTCGGGTTATTGTCCCGCTGATAATTGGGAGCCGCATTTTCCTTTCGCTGGTAGTTAGGAGGCGGATTATTCCTGTTATAGTTTGGTGCGGCATTTTCATTCCTCTGGTAGTTTGGTGGAGGATTTGTCCTGTCGATTTTGGGCTGGATATCCTGATTCTCCTGGCGATAAGGATTTGCTTTTTTCTCGTTATCAGGGTTAGGATTAACGCCTCCTCCTCTTTGGTAAGGGCTTTTCTCCATGGGTGGTTCTATTCTTTCAATTTTTGGTTGAGCCGGCTGATCGTTACGTTCAAATTTTCGGTCTTCTGTTGGTGGCGTTACCTGCTGAGCGGGTGGTGCATCCCGTTGTACCGGAACATCATGCTTCTGTTTTGGAACCGAGGGCTGAGCTGCTGGTGATTCGGCTGGCCTGATGATTTGCTGATCACCCTTGCTTTTTATAGCAGGGGCTTCCTTCTGCGTTACGCGGTCATTGGCAGGCTGAATGGTTTTGATTTCATTTTTATCAATGCGCTGTTCAA
>CAYOYI010000051.1:11480-14632 GCA_964408105.1 uncultured Chitinophagaceae bacterium
CCTGTTTTATCCCTGTGTTATCCGGAGCTGTCTTACCGTGATAATCGTCCCGGCCACTTGATGTTCCGGAGCTTTTATATTGAGGCCCGTAATAATAACCCCTGTCTGAATAAGTTGGATGATAGTAGTCATAATAATTCCCATAGTAACCATTATTATACCCATCATAATAACCATGATGATACCCATCATAGTAACCGTGATAGTAGCCATTCCAGTACCCGCCTCCATAGCTATACCATCCGTGATACCAGGGGTCGTAGTAATACCAAGGATCCCAGTAATGATGGTGGTGATGGCCATAATAATAGTATGGGTAATATCCCCATCCCCATGAAATTGAAAATGATCCACCATACCACGAACTGTAATATCCGGTATAACATGGACTGTAATAATCAAATCCATAGTAAGGTGAATAATACCTTCTCAAGCGGGTTGAATAATAATAGTCATCATCATAACTATCACCATAGTAATAGTTGTTGGTGATGTAAGTATTGCCTGATTCATCTGTCTCTGTTTGACTGTTTGTGTAGTCGTAATCATCGTAGTAATAGTAATCATCCACATCATAATCATTTCTCTCAGATTTCTTTGGAGCTTGAATATCCTCTTTAGGTTCTTCTTGCGTGACCTCCTGCCCCGGAACGTCATCATCACCCGGGACATAATACACGTCATCATTGTTCTGGGCATTTATAGTGGTCGTAATAAGCAGGGTAAACAAAAAAGACATTATGGCTTTCATCTCAGTTCGTTTTGACTTTTGACGGTGGATGTAGTTCATGGTTTAAAAAGTTAGGAATTTATTCTTTTATATTTTTGCCACCTCCGTTTAAATAGTTGTCAAATAACGTACCAGAAAGCGTATGAGCAAAGAAATTACACCAAGAAGTCAGGATTACAGCCAGTGGTATAATGATCTGGTGCGAAAAGGTGGATTAGCTGAACATTCGGCAGTGAGAGGTTGTATGGTGATCAAACCGTATGGTTTTGCCATCTGGGAAAAAATGAAGGAGATACTTGACAAAATGTTCAAGGAAACCGGGCATGTCAACGCCTACTTCCCTCTATTTATTCCCAAAAGCTTTTTGAGTAAAGAGGCTGCCCACGTGGAAGGATTTGCGAAAGAGTGTGCCGTTGTGACACACTACCGACTTAAAAATGATCCTGATGGAAAAGGAATTATCGTTGACCCCGAAGCAAAGCTTGATGAAGAGCTTATTGTACGGCCCACTTCCGAAACAATCATCTGGAACACTTACAAAAACTGGATTCAATCCTACCGTGACCTGCCAATCCTGGTGAATCAGTGGGCGAATGTGGTGCGTTGGGAAATGCGGACGCGTTTGTTTTTGCGCACAGCAGAATTTTTATGGCAGGAAGGCCACACCGCTCATGCCACCAAAGAAGAAGCTATTGCCGAATCAGAAAAAATTCTGGAAGTGTATGCCGAGTTTGCTGAGAAATATATGGCGTTGCCGGTTCTGAAGGGATTAAAAAGTGCCAGTGAAAGATTTGCCGGGGCGGTGGAAACATATTGTATTGAAGGATTGATGCAGGATGGGAAAGCACTTCAGGCAGGCACATCGCATTTTCTGGGCCAGAATTTCGCCAAAGCATTTGATGTTGTTTTCACTAATAAAGACGGAAAGCAGGAACATGTCTGGGCAACCTCATGGGGGGTTTCGACCAGGCTCATTGGCGCATTATTAATGGCTCACTCAGATGATGAAGGGTTGGTACTTCCTCCAAAACTTGCCCCATTGCACGTGGTAATTGTTCCGATTTATAAATCACCGGAGCAACTTGCCCATATCTCTGAAAAAGCAAACCAGATCAAAAAAGATCTTCAATCACTCGGGCTGGAAGTGAAGTATGATGACGATGATTCCAGCAAGCCCGGATGGAAGTTTGCCGAATATGAAATGAAAGGCGTGCCCGTACGAATAGCCATTGGCCCGCGGGATATGGAAAATGGAACTGCTGAAGTTGCAAGGCGTGATACCCGCACCAAGCAGATGATGAACATGTCATCTTTAAAAACCGACATCCCCAAGCTGCTTGATGAAATTCAACAGGGCATCTATGATAAAGCGCTAAAATTCAGAGAAGAAAACACTACCAAAGTTGACAGCTTTGATGATTTTAAAAAAGTACTGGAAACAAAGGGCGGCTTTATCCTGGCGCATTGGGACGGAACCGCTGAGACCGAAGAAAAAATCAAGGAAGAAACAAAAGCCACGATTCGCTGCATTCCTCTGAACTCCCAAAAGGAATCCGGCCAATGTGTATTCTCAGGAAAGCCTTCAGAACAGAGAGTGGTGTTTGCAGTTGCATATTAACTTTAAGGGAAGGAAGATTTACGATGTACGATTTAAAATCCTATGACAACTGAAGAACTGAAAAAACGAACGAAGCAATTTGCAATTGATGTCGCATTGTTGTGTGAACAGCTACCAGCTAAATATGCTTTCAAGGTTTATTCCAATCAACTGATAAGAGCTTCAAGTTCTGTTGGTGCAAACTACAGAGCAGCCTGTCAAGCAAAATCAAGCGCTGACTTTTTAAACAAACTGAAAATTGTAGAAGAAGAAATTGATGAATCCGTTTTTTTTCTGGAATTACTCAATAAAGATTCTGAAAAGGTAGAAAGACTTCTGAAAGAAGGGAATGAACTTACGGCAATCTTTGTTGCTTCAATCACTACTTACCGAAGACAACAATCAAAAGTTACCAATTAATCATAAAATCAATCATGTATTCCCCTCTCATAAAAAATCATACATCGTAAATCTAAAATCGTAAATCAAACCATGTTTTTAGATTTCTTCTACTCCCTAAAACAATCCGGTCTTCCTGTTTCTCTGCATGAGTATCTCACTTTGATGCAGGGATTGGATAATGATTTAGGAAATGGAAACATCGATGATTTCTACTACTTAAGTCGAAGTATTTTAATCAAGCACGAAGCCCACCTCGACAAGTTCGACCAGCTCTTTGGAGAATACTTTAAAGGCATACAGAAAAAAGCGGATGGACTGTTCGGCAGCACTATCCCCGAAGAGTGGCTCCGCAAAAACCTCGAACGCCACCTCACCGAAGAAGAAAAAGCCCTCATCAAAGCCAAGGGCGGGCTCGACAAGCTC
>CAYOYI010000052.1:0-3501 GCA_964408105.1 uncultured Chitinophagaceae bacterium
TTATGCGGGCGTTTTATGAGATTAATGATGAAGTAGAGGTGACGAAATATATACAGCCCAAACACACGCTTATTACAGCTTTTGCAAGTTTTATTTCAAGAGAGCCTTCGCAAGAATATATTCAGTGTCTCAGCGACTGCGACCTGTGGGTGATTGACTACAATAGCATGCAGCGGCTTTATGCTAAATACCCCAAGTGGCAAGAACTGGGAAGAATAATCATGGAGCAGATCTATCAATACCTTGAGAAGCGCATTCTTTCATTCCTTACTCAAAATGCGGAGCAGCGTTACAAAAGTTTGGTGAATGAAAATCCAAGATTGATTCAGGACGTGCCACTGCGGTATATTGCATCCATGCTGGGCATTACTCCCGAAACGCTCTCCCGGATCAGGCAAAAAGGCAACCAGCCCGCTTAAGGCTCGTTATTATTTGAAACATCTTACAGTAGGAGGAGTCGTTTCCTGTCTATATTGCCGCTGAGAAAAACAGATTAAAATGAGACGTCTTAGCTTCTTCCTGTTCATTGCATGCAATGTTTTTTATTCAACCGCCCAGAAAACCACATTGACAGAGCTTTGCAGGCTTGATCCAAGCCTGCGGGAAACTTCCGGCCTCGTTGTTGCAGGCTCGAAGAACTGGTCGCACAATGATAGCGGAGGTGAACCTGTTTTGTATGGCTTTGACAATAGCGGTAAAGTTTCTGACATAATCTATTTGAGCGCAAAAAATACCGACTGGGAAGATTTGGCGAAGGACGAGTCGGGGAATATCTATATCGGTGACTTTGGAAATGATCGCCACAACAGGCGCGATTTGAAAATTTTAAAAATACCCGATCCCTCAGCAATCCAGGATAATATAGTGATACCTGAAGTGATCCTTTTTTCATATTCCGATCAGAAGAGATTTCCCCCGAGCCCGGAGGGCCAGAATTTTGACATGGAAGCAATGATTTGCCTTAACGGTAATATTTACCTCTTCTCCAAAAACCGGACTGAGCCATTTACCGGTTACACAAAAGTTTACAGGCTTCCATCAAAGCCAGGAACGTATGTTGCCGAATTAATTGACAGCGTGTATCTTGGCCCTGCACCTATGATAAATAACTGGGTTACTGCCGCTGATATCAGTCCTGATAAAACGAAACTTGTTTTGCTCTCCTCCGACAAGCTTTGGATATTTTCATGCTTCGAAGGCGACAAATTTTTTTCGGGGGAAAAACAAACTATCGAGTTCACGACCTTTTCTCAGAAGGAAGCCGTTTGTTTTAAAAACGATAACGAGCTACTTATAACAGATGAGATTACTTACAAAGTAATGGGTGGAAGGTTGTACTCCCTTGATCTGAGAAAGGTAAAAGTTCCCTCTTGTAACTGATTTATCTTATTAAGGTCAGGCTTCCTTTCTTGTGCTTCAGATATTCTTCAGGGATAACAACTCCTTCGATGAATTTAATATCAAGATAATAAACATAAACGCCTGGCTGCAACAAGATACCCCGGAAAGTTCCATCCCAACCGATATCAGGATGAGATGATTCAAAAAGCTTTTCTCCCCACCTGTCAAATATCAGCAAGCGAAACGAAACAAAATCAGTTACTTTAATTTTGAAAATTTCATTGTTGTAGTCACCGTTTGGCGAGAATGCGTTTGGAACATAGAAGATAGGATCAATATCGCCTGAAGGATTTAAAGGATTCAAGATATCAACGAAAACGCTAACAGTGTCAAGGCAGCCATTGTTATCCATGGCAATTACAGTGTACAAAGTGTCACTAACCCTGGTGATTAATGGATTTGAGCAATTAACACAACTTAACCCGGTAGAGGGTGACCAATCATAAAATAATGGGCTTACACCATTAGCACTTATTACTTCTACCTGCACGCTTTCTCCTCTTTCCAGCGTGGAATCATATGGAAGAACATAAAGCCCGATTGCCGGAGCTTGATTTACCACAAACCAAACCGACTCGGTACACCCGTATTGGTCAGTAACGACCAACTCATACAACCCAGCGCCAGCGGAAATAGAGGACGAAGTGTCACCAGTTGGATTCCAATAATAAGATAAAAATCCGGAGGCCCCTGTAAGTGTAGCTTCCATGCCTTCACATACAATGGTGGTATCGCCAGAGAGACCAATCACGCCAACCGTAAGATTGATAACAACCGTGCTGTCACAAGTATTTGAGGACTGGAGCACTTCGGTGTAAGTACCCGAAGTTGTTTGATAGGCTCCTCCGGCAAATATGCTCTCTCCATCACAAATGGTAGTATCAATTGTGGTTGTAAATTCCGGCAATACAGTTAGCGTGGTAGTAACTACACTATCACATCCTCCGGCTGTCATTAGTGTATCGTTGTAGTTTCCAGAAGTGGTTTGCTCTGCTCCGCCAACAAAATAACTTTCACCGTCACAAATGCTGGCTTGTGTATTTGAGTATAACGTTGTAACAAATTGCAAGGTCGTTTCAATAATACTGTCGCATCCACCCGTTGCCACAAGCGAATCAATATAAAGGCCATCTGTATTTTGATAAGCCCCTCCCGCAAAAAAGCTGTCCGTGTAGCAAAGCGTAAATGATTGCTGAATCAAAAAGAAGCTCACGGTATTGAGAGTTGTTTCCACCACGCTGTCACATCCATCGCTTGTTGTCAGAGAATCATAATATACTCCTGGAATTGTTTGATAGGTGCCCGAAACGAAGAGGCTGTCACCATTGCAAATGGAAATTTGTCTTGAAATGAAATGTGCCGGATTAACTATTAAGACCGTTTCGAGAATACTGTCGCAACCATTTACTGAGGTAAACGTGTCGTAATAATTTCCTGACGTATTTTGATTCGCACCTCCCGCGAAGAAACTTTCATTACTGCAAATAGTGATTGTTCTTGACGAATTTGAAATGGGCAACACGGTCAGATTTGTGCGCACAACGCTATCACATCCACCGGAAGCAAGAAGCGAATCTATATAAGTGCCAGTTGTATTCTGGTTCGCACCTCCTGCAAAGTATGTTTCGTTACTGCATATCGTTGCGTTATTGATGATAAAGAAACTTGAAACAACATCGAGGTCAGTTTCCACAATACTGTCGCAACCGGATGATGAAGCCAAAGTATCATAGTAAAGTCCGGAGGTGGTTTGATTTGCGCCTCCTGCAAAATAGCTGTCACCAATGCAAATTCCCACTGGCACACTTGTGAGCACATAAGTGACAAATGAAAGGTCAGTTACGATAATACTATCACATCCATTAAACGCAGAGGAGGTATCATAATAATTTCCCGAGACCATTTGATAAGCTCCTCCAACGAAAAAGCTGTCTGCACACGTGGAAACGGAATTTGTAGAAGCAATCAAAGCGGGCTCGGTGATCGTAATTGAGGTAGTCGCTGCACAACTGCTGTCATCGGTGACGGTGAGGTCGTAAGTTCCTGCAGTGAGCGAAGACAAATCCTCGGTCGAAGCGCCATGACCCCAACTGAATGTGT
>CAYOYI010000052.1:3601-14394 GCA_964408105.1 uncultured Chitinophagaceae bacterium
AAGGCGGAGTTCCGCCCACCGTGGTCACATCAATTGATCCGGTATTTCCCCCGAAACAAGCAACATCCACGTGTGTTTCACTCAACAACAACTCGGTTGGTTCAATGATAGTAATGGAGATCGTTGCTGCACAACTGCTGTCATCGGTAACCGTGAGGTCATAAGTTCCTGCAGTGAGCGAAGACAAATCTTCGCTCGAAGCGCCATGACCCCAACTGAATGTGTAAGGCGGAGTTCCGCCCACCGTGGTCACATCAATTGATCCGGTATTTCCCCCGAAGCAAGCAACATCAAGATGAATCTCTGATAAAGCAAGTAACGGAGGTTCTGTAATTAGTACTGCATCTGTGGCCGTACAATTATTGGTATCCGACACTGTAACTGAATATGTTCCCGGAGCTAATGTGCATAAATCCTGAGTGAATACCGGAAGAGAATTCACATACCAAACGTAACTGTATCCTGCCGTTCCACCGATTACACCCAAGTCTATACACCCGTTATTAGCACCAAAGCACGATACGTTGGAATGAGAATTTGAAAGATTAATTGGCGGAGGCTGAGTAAGTATGATGCTATCTTTTTTGAAGCAGCCGTTTACAGTGTCATTGACATAAACGAAATAAGTATCTGCGGGGACATTGAAAAGGTCTTCAACAAATACAATGTTTCCTGGCAGCCATTCATAAACGAACGGAGGAGTGCCGTTGGTAACAGTAAGATCAATTGAACCATCACTTGCACCGTAACAACTAACATTCCAACCTCCGATATAAGTTGAGGGTGTCAGGTTTGTAAGTAGTGGCGGTGGATTAAGATTAAGGGTAACACTTGCCGTAGCAGTACATCCCTTTTGGTCGGTTACCGTTATAGTATAAGTTCCCAACCCAAGGCCAACAGCATTTGACGACACTTGCCCATTATTCCATGAATAGGTAATAGGATTAGTCCCCCCGGTTACGGTAGTGATTGCCTGGCCATTGGTAGAATTGTTACAGGAAACATGAAAACCATTTGGATATACATAAGGACTAATCGAAACACTCAAAGGATCCGGATTGATGATAGTTGCGGAGCTAGTTGCCGTGCAGCCGTTGGCATCCGTCACCACAACAGTGTACGTTCCGGCAGGAAGATTAGTAAGATTCTGAGTGGTATAGACGCCATTATTCCATGAAAAAGTTCTAGGAGGAGTGCCTCCATTAACTACAAGGTTTATACTGCCGTCATTTGCTCCATTACAACTGATATTCTCAAAAGTTCTCGATGTGGTCATTGTTGTGAGTGCAGATATGGTTACCTGCTTTAAGCCGGAAGAGCATCCATTCAAATCTTTGGCTTCGGCATAGTAAGTACCGGGACAAAGTGAGTTGATAGTTGAGTTCGTTGCTCCGGGAATCGCAACGTTACCGGCATTATACCATTGATAAGTATATCCTCCGCCACCTCCGCTTGCTGAAACAGTAGCCGTCCCCGTACATTGTCCGGCACACTGAACACTGGTTGACGAGGTTGTTGCGTTAACAACAGTTGGCTGCGTAATGTTAACTGCCGAAGAGGTAATAACGCAACCGGTTGAGGTCGTCACTCTTGCATAGTAGGTTCCGGAACAAAGATTAAAAATAGATGGCCCTGTTTGTCCGGAAATAACATTGCTGCTTGAATTAAGCCACTCGTAAGTGAATGGTCCTGTGCCTCCATTTATGTCAACCGTAATGGAACCATTACAAGCGCCATTACAAGTTACGTTGTTTTTAATTGTAGAAATTGAAAACGTGTAGGCAACAATGGTGAGATTTTGGGTTACGCTGCATCCGGCCCAATCGGTCACGTTAATCCGATAATTTCCCGGGCAAAGATTACTTATAGTTGGATTGGTTTGAAATGCCAGCGGATTACCGTTGCCGTCCTGCCATTGATAAGCATAAGGAGCAGAGCCTCCGGACGGAGTTACGGAAGCTGCGCCATCGCAAATTGTATGGCAGGATTGGTTGGTGACATTAACCACCGCTGAAATATTTGATGGAGCGGAAATTGTGAATGGCCGGGTTGATATGCAGTTCTGTCCATTCCTAACTTCTACTGCATAGTTACCGGTGCAAAGGCCCGTGATGGTTGTAACACCTGTGCCAATGCCACCACCATTGCTATTCATCCAGGTGATCGTGCAAGGAGGTACTAAACAACCTCCGGTGATAGTAACAGTAGCCGTTCCGTTGCAGGCAGTCGGGCACGAAGCATTTGTTCGTGTAACGGATATATTCTGGGCTCCTATATTATTTACTGTGGCGGGGAAAGTTTTGTTGCATCCGGCAACTCCTACATCTGAAACAGTAAGCGTGACAACACCCGCGCACAGATTGTTCGCTGTTGATCCCGATTGGGAAGGAGGTGACCAGCTATAAGAAAATGAACCCGTTCCTCCGGATGCAATTGCGCTTGCGGTTCCTGAGCAGACACCACAGGCGGTTGTTGTGGTATTTATTGTTGCATTAATTGGGGCGGGTTGAGTAATTGTTGCCGAGGCTGAGATGGTGCATCCATTTGCATCTGTTGCGGTTACGTAATAGGTCCCCGGAAATAATGCACTGATGGATTGTGTCGTTCCGCCATTAGACCATGCGTACGAATATGGTTGCGTTCCTCCGAAGGTTCCCAATACTGCTGTTCCCGTGTTCCATCCGTTACAGCGGATATTGGTGACCGAAATGGTTCCGGTGAATTGGGTTGGTTCAGTGATCGTTGCGCTA
Source organism: uncultured Chitinophagaceae bacterium (assembly GCA_964408105.1). Taxonomy (GTDB): domain Bacteria; phylum Bacteroidota; class Bacteroidia; order Chitinophagales; family CAIOSU01; genus BPHB01. The sequence continues at coordinate 6,352 of CAYOYI010000052.1, forward strand.
TGGGTTTTCGTGCATCCGTTTTGATCGGTTACGGTCACTGCGTAATTCCCGGGAGGCAGATTGCTCCGGTCCTGGGTTGTTGCAGCCGGGCTCCAGTTGTAGGTATAATTCGGGGTGCCTCCCGAAACAGTAAGGTCAATAGAGCCATTATTAAATCCAAAGCAGGAAACATTAACCGGAGTTATTGATGACGTGAAGACCGGGGGTTGCGTGATGGCAAAACTGGCGGTAGCAGAACAACCGTAAGTATCAGTTATGGTTAATGAATATGCACCTGGTCCGAGTCCGGTAATTCCTGTTCCGTTGGTTTGTCCGTTATTCCAGGTATAGGTAAAAGGAGCAAATCCACCGGTAGTATTGATCACCACAGAACCATTTGAGGCACCATTACAGCTGACATTGGATACCGTGCCTACACTTGCACTCATCGTATAGGTTGTTGATGAATAGACAACCCAGATAACCGCATTTTGAATATTGCAGCACGTCCAAGGATGGCAAGAACACTGGTTATATTCATTACAAACGTGCACGCAACAGGGATCAGAGGCAAGTGGTGAACAATCGCGCGCGCAGCACCAGGCTTGAATACCATTGCAAGCTTCGGTTACATTTTGAGCAACATATTCCCTTTCAACCCAGTAGCAGCAATCACCGGAAAAAGTTCGGGTATTCCCCGAAAAAATATAACCTGTGCTTGGCGGAGATTGTACGTTTGGACACCCGCCAGGCATTCTGTAGCCTATCCCGCCATTCTCTTCGCCCGATTCTGATCCGGACTCTTCATCATCCCGGTAGGGACTGAACGGATAACTTTTAACTACTGCCGTAGTGTAAAAGAACTCGTTGTTTGACTTAATATTCTTTATCCTGAACCAGAAATTTCTCTCATTAACCTCTGAAGCATCAATGAGGTCGTTGTAAATAAATCTCCCTGAGCCGCTTTCGGTACTGTAAAGTATATTCTCATAATAGTTTATGTTGGTCGGGTAGTCGTTGACATGAATGTCAAAAAGGGAGTTGCTCATCAGTACGCTGTCAACAGGAAAATATTGGTTGCCGTCATAGCTTTTCTCAACCACATACTTCGCTACCGGCTGTGTCAGATGTGTCTCCCAAACCAAATGAAGAGAAGCGGTATCTCCCCCTAAGTAGATAAACTGGTTGTCATCAACCTGGATATTGGGATTAACCTGGGCGTGGGCACACCAATTCCCGGCAAGAACTAAAATGAAATAAAAAAATACCGGTTTGGTAAACTTCATTCAATCAGGAAAAATGTTCGGGGTGTTAAACTAATAGTTCCAGCTATAAAATCCGAGAAGGAAGTTTCAAAAAACTCCCTATCACATCAGGCCTTTAAGATAGCAGTTTCTTCTTAGTACTTCAATGAATTTTTGCCAACAAAATGACAACTTGAAAAGAATCATTTCGTACAAGGAAAAGTCGGTATTTGGTTTACGAATAAGAGGAGATTGAAAACTATGAGTATGAAAGAAGATTTCGTTGCGACAGTTACCATTCCATCATCAGCATCACCCAGATTAGATTACCTCAGAGAGCTATCCGGGGGAGATGTTGGCTTCATGACAGAGATTCTTGAAATGTTTATCAAAGAGGCGCCTCAATCGGTGGCTCAGGCTTATAACTGTCTGGATGAAAAGAATTTTGAGTTGCTGCGCATGAGCGTTCATAAGCTTAAATCTTCGGTTCAGGTGGTCGGTGGTCAGCATCTTACCGGTTTGATTGTGAAGATCGAATCATGGTCATCTGGCGATTGTGAAGAGTTGAGCCGGATGGTCGCCATGCTTGATCAAGGTATTCAGCAGATGGTGGAACATCTGAAAGTTGAGCTGCAAGCTCTTGCAGCCTGATATTGCCTCCGGTTTAAAGAAGATATTCTCCTTTAGCTAAAAAAGCGGGCAGACGGCAGCGTTTATCCCACATTAAAAAACCTAAATTTGTGCGCTTCGTATTGTCTGCTAATAAAAGTACACCAATGAGAAATGTTCTGCTGGCGGTTTTTATCGCATCTTCCGTATCATTGTTCGCTCAGAATGATAATAGCAAGGAGCAAAAGGAAAAGAAAAGAAGGTATGAGAATGAAGCCCGCGACAGGATCGTGCTGGGTTTTTCGTTCGACAATTGGTTTCACTCTATGCATGACAGCGTGAAGACCAAGTGGAACTCTTGGGGTTGTCATGTTTACTATATGTATGACATTCCGATCAGGAAATCACCGATCAGTTTTGCTCCGGGTATCGGTTTCAGCGCCAGTTGGGTAAAGAATAATGCTTATCTCGATGACGCGACAGACACACTTGGAAGGACTCTTTTCAGACCACACCCCGATTCAATATCCTACAGCAGGAATAGTTTTGTTACGGCTTTTTTTGAAGTACCGTTAGAGCTGCGTTATCGCTCAAAACCAGATGTGAGGAACAAGAGTTTTAAACTTGGTTTAGGTATTGTTGGCGGGGTACAGATTCAGAATCACACCAAGATAAAAACAGATGATCCTTATTATGTACCCTCTGGTGATAAGAAGGTTATAAAGACAACAAACTTTGATGCTGTCGAGAGATGGAAATTTGCCGGCACCTTCAGAATTGGATACGGGGCAGTAAATCTGTTTTTCTCTTACACCATTACGAGCCTGTTTAAGGATGAAGGTCCTGAGATTCATCCATTCTCAGCAGGATTTTCGATTAACGGGCTGTAAGGTTACTCTCCTGTAAAATTTGCTTTTCTCTTTTCTGCGAAAGCAGCTACTCCTTCTTTGTAGTCTTTTGAAAATCCGGCAATCTCCTGGTAGTAAGCTTCATCATCCAGCATCGTATCGAGATCGGAGTAGAATGATTTATTCAGCATTTTTTTGATCATGCCGATTGCTTTGGTAGGTGCGTTTGCATAATATTCTGCCACTTCATCAACAGTTTTGTCCAATTCATTAGCTGGAACAACTTTGTTGATCATTCCGAATTGAAGCGCTTCCTGTGCGGATATTTTCTTACCGTTGGTAGCAAATTCAAAAGCTTTCGCTGCTCCGACAGTTCTTGGTAAGAAATAAGAAGATCCTGAATCCAGCACCAATCCGATATTGACAAACGCCTCAAGTAACGAAGCGTTTTCCGAAGCAATAATTATATCACATGCCAGAGCAAAAGAACATCCCGCGCCTGCAGCAATTCCATTCAGTTTACAAATAATCGGCTTGGGCAGGTTTCTCATTCCCTTGATCAGCGGATTGTAGCGCTGATGAATTGAATCGGCCAGACTTCTGTTCTCAACTCCATGGACATCCTTCAAATCCTGACCGGAACAAAAGGCTTTTCCAGTGCCGGTTAGTATTAGTACCCTTATCTCTTTGTTCTTTGAGACCTCTTTTATAGCTGATTGCAATTCGAAGCTCATGTCGTTATTGAATGCGTTATAAACTTCAGGTCTGTTCAGGGTAATCGTTGCCTTTTTGCCCTCAACTTCAAACAGAATTGTCTTGTACATGAAATAACTTTTGCCGACAAAATACGCAAAGAAAGTAAGGGATAAAAAGTGGCTGCTTAAATTATTCTGAATGCAAGCATCTGGCTGATGAAGCCAACGAGATACCCTCCGTATATTTCAACTTGTTGGTGCTCCTGCAAATAAAGTCTTGATGAGCCAATTGCCCCGGCAATTACAATTACTGCAATCAGAGCGGCCTCGATATTGAAAGGTGAAGTCATGGCAAGTGCTACGATTAGCGTTGCAAAAACTCCCGCGCCAACAGTGTGTGCGCTGATCTTGGTGAAAAGATTGAAAAAAAAACATGCAAAGACTGAAATGGACGCACCCAGGAAGAAAGCGATTATCATGTTATCCAAAGCCAGGCTCCGGATCACCATGAATGTCCAGAAATAAAAAAGGCTTAGTGCGATGTATGGAATTATCCGGTCTTCACGCTCGCGCAGGAAGAAATTTTTGACAAGGCTAAGCTGCTTCATGATAAATATCGCAAGCAATGGAAAAAAGATGGTGTTGACCACGATTGCACCAAACAACTTCAGTTTCGTTTCAGCATCTAATCCTGATAACTTATAGGGTGCCGCCCAGGCAATAAGTATTATGGCATAAGTCGGCAGAAAAAGCGGATGAAAAACAAAGGAGAAAAAAGTTGCAATGGTCTTTAGCATCACAATTCTTTTCTCAACCGGGCTACGGGGATATCAAGCTGCTCGCGGTATTTGGCAACCGTTCTGCGGGCGATATTATATCCCTTTTCATTTAGCATCTTGGTGAGTTTCTGATCGGAATGCGGTTTCTTCTTATTCTCTACCGCAATGATATCTGATAGAATCTTCTTCACTTCCTTTGTGGAAACTTCTTCCCCGGAATCTGTGGAAAGTGATTCGGAGAAAAAATGCTTCAATGGAAAAACTCCGAATTCAGTTTGTACGTACTTGCTGTTTGCCACACGGGAAACCGTAGAAATATCAAGCCCGGTTTTCTCGGCAATATCTCTAAGGATCATCGGCTTTAGACGTGTTTCATCACCGGTCGTAAAATAATCATACTGATGTTCCATCAAGGTTTGCATTGTGCTAAGCAACGTATGCTGTCTTTGCTTGATCGCATCAATGAACCATTTTGCAGAATCTATTTTCTGTTTTATGAACATCACGGCTTCTTTCTGCTCGCGTGTTTTTTCCTTTGACTTGTCGTAACCTTCGAGCATTTCGCGGAATTCACGGCTCACGCGCAATTCGGGTGCATTACGGGAGTTGAGCTGAAGTTGCAGTTCACCATTGCTATTAATGATAAAAAAGTCGGGGATGACATATTGATCTGACTTTCCGCTGGAACTGTATCCGCTGCCGGGCTTAGGGTTTAAATGAAGCACGATGTCGAGCGATTCCTTCAACTGCTCTTCACTTATCTCCAGTGTTTTCTGCAGCCTGTCGTAGTGCTTCTTGGTGAAATGCTCGAAATGATCTTTGATGATGACGTTAGCGAGTTTTGCCTTTTCGTCCGACTGACCTAGTCGGGAAAGCTGGATCAACAGACATTCCTGCAGGTCACGAGCCCCTGTCCCCGGTGGGTCAATTTCCTGGATTTTTTTAAGCACCTCAATAACTTCGGCTTCCGTGGCTTCAACGCTCTGTGAAAAAGCAAGGTCATCCACTATGGAATCAATTTCTCTTCTCAGGTAGCCGTCATCATCAATGCTTCCGATAATTTGCTCCGCAATTTTTTCCTGCTTTTCGTCAAGTTCTAAAAGGCCGACTTGTTCCAGCAGGTATTCATGGAATGATTCCTCAACCGGAATGGGAATGGTCCTCTCTTCATCAGGATCCGGATAATTGTTGTCCTGCAACTTGTAATCCGCTATTTCATCATCACTCAGATAGTCCGTTACATCTACGTCATCGTCCTGGGTATCTGTTTCCTTCTCTTCGGAGGTTGATTCTTCTTCCGTACGCGGTTCTTTTTCCTCTCCATCTAAGGAAGCTTCTTCTTCCAGAGCGGGATTTGCTTCAAGTTCCTCTTTTATGCGCTGGTCAAGCTGTGCGGTGGGCACCTGCAACAGCTTCATCAGCTGTATCTGCTGCGGTGATAATTTTTGCAACAGCTTCTGGCTCAAACCCTGTTTCAGCATAGATTTTATCTCTGTTTCTGCTCAAAATTGTTCAGCCAAATTTATGAATTAATTTAGCGTCCACTCTGAATGGATATTACAATAAATGAAAACTTACATTAACAAAATAAAAGACTTCATCGGTCAGGAAGTGACCCTCGAAGGGTGGGTGGCGAACAAGCGCACCGGGAAGGGAATTGCATTTATTATTCTACGGGATGGAACAGGTTTTTTGCAATGTGTTGTATCGCAGCAAAGTGTACCGGCTGCCGATTTTGAAAATGCTGAAAAGCTTACACTCGAAAGTTCCCTGGCGATCACCGGAAAGATCGTTGAAGACTCAAAACAGGAAGGAGGCTTTGAACTGCAGGCAACGGGATTGCAGGTGTATAGTATTGCCGCGGAATACCCTATTGCGAAAAAAGAACACGGTGTAGAATTTCTGATGGATCAGCGGCACCTGTGGTTGCGCTCGCGCAGGCAATGGGCGATCATGCGTGTGCGCAACAGGCTCATTCATTCTATTCACCGCTTTTTCCAGGACAGAGGCTTCGTGCACATGGATGCTCCGATCTTTACAGAGAATGCCAGTGAAGGAACAAGTACTTTGTTTGAAACGGATTTTTACGGACAGCCCGCCTATCTTTCACAGTCTGGGCAGTTGTACGGTGAGGCAATGGCATTTGCGCAGGGACTGATTTACACTTTTGGTCCGACTTTTCGCGCTGAGAAGTCAAAGACGCGCAGGCACCTTTCGGAATTCTGGATGATGGAACCGGAGATGTGTTTTTATGATAACGATAAAAACATGGACTTGATCGAGGAGCTGCTGCGATATCTTATTCGTGAAGTTTTGGATAGCTCAAGGGCTGAGCTGGAAATGATAGAGCGGGATGTTTCAAAACTCGAAAAGGCTGATGCAAAATTCACGAGGCTGACCTATGATGAGGCGGTGCGCATTTTAAAAGGTGAGCAGAAGGTGAACGAACAGATTTCCTACGAGGTTTTGGAAAATGACCTGAAACAAATTCAGGATGAAATTGCCGCCTCAAAAAAAGAGGTAGAGGAACGCGAGACCAAAGTGAACAGCGGCACCTTGAAGAAAGGTGAAGTGAACTTCAATCTCAATGCAATAGGCAGACTTAAAGCTTCGATAAAAGATTTGGAAGAGAAAGCGGAAAACATTCCGCAATGGATTCAGTCGGCAAAGGATTTTCAGTATGGAAATGATTTTGGAGGTTCGGATGAAACGGTGCTAACCCGGCTTTTTGAGGCGCCTATTATGGTTTACAACTGGCCTTATGAAGTGAAGGCCTTTTACATGAAGCGCGATGAAACAGGCAAGTTCGCCAAGGGTGTTGATGTGCTGGCGCCTGAGGGATTCGGAGAGATCGTGGGTGGTGGCGAGCGTGAAACGAATCTTGATTTTCTTATTCAGCAAATCAATACACACAAGCTGCCGATGAAAGCTTTTGAATGGTATCTTGACCTGAGAAGGTATGGTTCAGTGCCTCATGCAGGCTTCGGATTGGGATTGGAACGGTTTGTTGCCTACATCTGCGGATTGCATCACGTGCGTGAAACGATTCCGTTCCCAAGGATGTACGGAAGGTTGTCGCCTTGATTGGCGGGTCATGTACGCTCACCTGCTCAAAACAATCTTCTGACTAAAGAAGGAATCCTCCGTTTTTACAACAACAAAATACATCCCGTTGGATTCGGCAGATAGATCCAATATCAATGAATGGGAGCTCAGAGCACCAACAGAAACCACCAATCGTCCCATCAGGTCGTAAACGCGCACCTCTGACAACGCACCTTGAAATTCGACTTCCACGATGCCTGTGGTTGGATTTGGGAAAACATTTACTTCTATAGGAGGAGAAGCAGTACTACTAGAAGTATTCAAATCACACTCTAGCGAATCAGTAGAAACGCAAACATCATCTACGTAATAGTAATTAGAGCATGTATTATAGAAAGTATCCGTTGGCAGGATTGAGTCGATATGAGCATCGTTAAAGAATACGCCTATCATAAAATATTTGTAAGCGGAATCTGCAATAAAAGAACCAGATACCTTGCCCCATGCCACTGTATCTTCAATGATTGCATCTGTGTATACTTGTGCAAAGTTGTTTAACAAGGGCGTGGGATAGATAACTGTATCTCCCAAAAAGTTATTGGTGAAAAGAATCCCAATCTTATTTGTGGCACATCCACCAGCTAAACTTACATTGAAACGAACGTAGTACTTTGTTCCTACAGTCAATGAAGAAGAAAGTTCCCTACCAAGATATTCACGAGCTTCCATGCCCGGTAAATACTCGTACTTGCCAATAAAACCGGCATAAGCATCTCCCTTAAAAGGCATTTGGTATCCAAAAGCCTTTGGGACTGACACCTGAGAAAGGGAACTTGCACATTTA
>CAYOYI010000053.1:0-14286 GCA_964408105.1 uncultured Chitinophagaceae bacterium
TTTGCGCGAGCAGTATCCGATATATTGCAGGTGATGGAATCAGTCGCTACCCGCAGCACCTGAAAACTTCCAGTAGAATTATAAGTTTCATTGGGATTTGAAAGCGTACTCGTGCTTCCGTTTCCGAAATCCCACAGCAACACCGGATTTGTTGAACCAGAAATTATTGATGCGAAACTTGCATCGAAAGGAACACATCCCGACTGGTTCACTGGCGAAATTTGAACGTCAAGCGGAGGATAAAACGTGACGTTTTGTGCAAGACTGTCGGCAATGTTGCACCCTGCCGAATCAACTATGAGGAGCTTAATGGAATACGTTCCATCGCTGCTGTAAATATGTGTTGTGCTTGGAGTTGAAGCCGTTCCTCCATCTCCGAAGTCCCAGTAAAAGTCACGCCCTCCGCTACTTGTGCTGGTTACCTCTACTTCATAGGTAGGACAACTGCTGAAAATATTGAAAGAAAAATCCGCAAGCAGGCTGTCACGGTTTACATAAACCGACATGTAGGCAGTGTCCTTTTCATTGCAGGTGGTTGTATCCATCGCAATGAGCATTACATCATACAACCCAGTATCAGCATAAGTATAAACCGGATTTTCCAGCAGGGACGAATCTCCGTTATCGAAATACCAGATATATTGCATCGCATTCTCGGAATTATTGATGAAGTGAACCGTTAAAGGTGAGCATCCTTCGACATAGTCCGATGTGTCGCTTATGCCGGCTAATGTACCTTTCGCATCTGCTTCCACCCGTGGCGGCTGAAAATCAATTTTGAAAACGCAGTTATCAAAGTCATTGGAAAGTCTTGTGCGCTGATGGGCATTAGGGGTGGTGTAAAAATTATTCTTGTCCGTGCAAAGCGAGTGATAAATAATTCCGCGCTTGTCAAAGCGGCAAGTGCCGCCATCTACATGCGAATCCTGCGGACCGTAGTACGAACCGAATTTCAGCGCGGTGGCACCAGGCTCAAGCACCATCATGTAAAACCCACCACTTCCAAATTGAAACGCATCAGGTGTTGTTTGAAATCCGGTAGCCGTTCCAGCGCTGGTATTTAATCCTCCGTGGCCAACAGCGTAAATATATTCGCACTCATCAATCATCAATGCAGTTGGCGCAAGCTCGTTGAAAGCAGTGATGAACCGCACGGAATCGAGTGTCGGTTTTAGCTTGGCGATGAACGAACCGTTCAGAACGCCTTGATAAGCTCCCGGAGTTGACTGTACCAGAGTATTCGGACTGGCTCCGAAAATGTAAACGTTCCCCGTGTCATCCAGATCAATCAGATAAGATTGCTCTTCTAAAATAGAGCCGAAATAAGTCGAGCGTATCATCGTCTGCCCGTTAGCGCTGATGTGCGCGACAAACCCGTCAAACAATCCGCCAAGGTAATTCGGATGTAGCGCACCGGTTGTGTTAGGAAGAATATTGCTTGAAACAGCACCGGTCACAAACAAATCTCCATTGGTATCTAACTTCAATCCGTAGCAAGCATCTTCCTTTGGCCCACCGAGAAATGTGCTCCACAGCAGACTTGACAGATCACTATTTAATTTAAAAACCACACCATCCTGGTAGCCGCCACCATAAGCGGGCTGAATCACCCCTGCGGTTGTTGGAAAATCAGCCGAACGCCCATAGCTCGCCACAAAAGCGTTGTCATTTGCATCAACAATGATTTCGCCTTTATAATAATCGCCATAGTAGCGATTCACATCCGACCAGCTATAACCGTCATTCTCCGTCCTGCCTCCGACATAGGTAGAGCCGAGAAGGGAAGAGCCATTTGTGTTGAGCTTTGTGACAATGATATCATGCAATTGATTTCCGAAATTGTCAGGAAGGTTTGTTCTGTCATAGGCACTTACGGTCGTGGGATAATTGGGCGAATTGGAACTTCCCATGATGTAGAGTTGCTGATTTGCATTAGCAAAAAGGCTGTGCGGACTGTCCTGTCCGCTGCCACCGAGATAAGTAGCCCATAGTAGTGTTGATCCGTCAGGATTGTATTTGATGATCCCAATATCCTGGAAGCCGCCAGCATGTGATATTTGAAATGCGCCCACTGTTACAGGATAACCGGCACCGCTTCCGTTTGCATTGGGCGAGAAAGCTTTGCCGCCCGAATAAATATTTCCAGCTTCATCGTAGGTAGCAGTGTGTCCATAAGCACGGTATGTCGTGCCGGAATAAGTGGATGCGATTATCACAGGATCAATTACTAAATCATGTTGCGGGGAATATCCACCGGGAAATTCAAAACTTACTGATGTGCCCTGAAGCTTATAATTACACGCCACTTCTACTTCTCTTCCATCAATCATTTGAAAGGCATGAGGCTTCTGTTCCGTAATCAAACCGACCGAAGTTTCAATTTTCAATTGTCCCTCATCAATTGACAATTTATTTGCTCCTTCAAAATCTAAAACAATCTTAGCTGCGTCCGCTCCTGCACAAACCATAAAATCGTATTTGGGATTTTGACTTTCGCTGTAAAACCTTAAATCAACTCCGGGATAAACTTCTTTGTAACTAACTTCTCCGAACAACGGGACATGCTCTGCCCACTTTGAAGGGTCTGCACCGAAATAGTAGTTGTGATACTCTTTGAACTTTGTTCGTTCAACTATGCTTGGGTTCTGATTTGCATTTTTAAAATGGACCCTATAGGCATGTCCACGCAATACTAAATTCTCATCGAGGTCTTGATTATGCATGTACTCGTCAATCTGCTCCAAGTCGTCTTCATTGTAAAAGACGTAAGTAAGTGTTGCTCGCTCTAAATAAATCGCTCCGGTATTCAATTCCGCCAAATACAAAACATTAGGATGGAACTGGTTGAGGTTTTTGATGAATTTGAGTTGTGCAGTTTCTGTCGGTTCGTGTGCCGACATAGGATACGTTACAAACAAAGCTGTAGCAAGAAAAAGCGATTTGAGAGGTCTCATCTTTACTCTTTCACGATCTTAAACATCCCAATATCGTTTATCCGCAGAAAGTAAATTCCTGCGCTGAACACTGAAAGGTCAACTTCAATTTTCAGAGTTGAATGTTCAGGTTCTCTCAAATAAATTTCCTCCCCAAGCACATTAAAAAGTGATATCGTACCTGCAATTTTCCGATGTTTCGACTCAATGATTAGCTTGTCATTTACGGGATTAGGATAAATTTTTATCCCCTCCGAAATTTGCATCACACCCGACAACGTTAAAAAAATCGTACTTGAAATTGCACTGCATCCATTGGAATCTGTTACTTCTACCTGATAATTTCCTGAGGATGAAATTTCATAAGAGTTTTCATTCGCTCCGGTAATTGCAACTCCATCCAAAAACCATTGATAATTTGAATAGTTACCTTGAGTTGAAACTGTATTTCCATTCACCGCCAATGATGGTGGCGCAGGATTATCAAGAACAGAAACTTCAACCGAATCAGAATCCGAGCAGCCATGCGAACCGGTAACCTGTACACTATATATAGTATGCTGATTAGGTGAAACGGTAATCGTTGCAGAAGTACTTCCTGTATTCCAGAAGTAATCACCTCCACCGCTTGCAGTCAGATGCACAGAATCACTTTCACATATTCTAACATCATCACCGGCATCAGCTTCAGGTAAGGGATGAAAACTGACTTGCAGCGCGTTGGAAGAATCCGCACAAAAACTGTTTGTTACAGCAATCAGATAGCTTCCAGCAGTCGTTATATGCAAAATGGAATCCTGAGCACCTTGAATCATAAAACCATCAACGAACCACTGATAACCGGATGCATTGAAATAATCAGCTTCCAGAGTTATGGTATCCCCTTCACAGCCATCAGTGTTTCCAATCAAACTTCCCGTTGGTGAAGGATATTCAACAATCGGAATTTCATTTGAGTATCCGGTACAACCGGAAGTGTCATCGGCCTTCACCCGATAAATTCCGTCTTCGTCAACTGAAATTGCATTTCCTGAAATGCCGAGGTTCTGTCCATTCTTTTGCCAGTTCAGCGCTGCACCGAATGTAGAGGTTGCTGTTAGCGTAACAGATTCTCCCGGACACAATGAAGTATTTCCCAACGCAGAAATTGAAACTGTTGGTGATGGTTTTGATTGTATGTTTCCAAAGAAAGTATCCCCTTCGCAGACGCCATTATATGCAACAACAAAAAATTGTACTGCCGAATCAGGCATCAGCAAATCGCGAAAGTTACCTGACCCCGTCTCATAGCCTCCGCTGAATTCCCAGTAATAACCACTTGCGTTTTGAACGGAATCCAACGCAAGTCGTGCTGTGTCATTTGCACAAATTTCAATTGGTGCATTCACCACTCCTCCCGATGGTTCTGCATTGTAGCTCAAAGCAAGATAGAAAGTATCGCTTCCGAATCCCGGTTCGGTCACCTGGAATGAAACCTGCTTCACTCCGCCTGATGACCACTTTACGTTTTGAGGATTCAAATCGGTGGAGGCTGTTGGAATTCCATCTGTTCCAAAATTCCATGAGTAGGTGGTGTTGCATGTCATTCCGGTGATCACTGCGGAGAATGAAACGCTATCTCCTTCGCAGGTGTTTGTAGTGCTCGCAGCGATCGTTGCAACGGGAACATCGCAATCTAAACATTCCAGCTTCACGTCACACGGGATGAAATTATCCGTGCCGCACTTGTCATAGCAAGTTTGGTAACAGGTATCATAACACGTTTGGTAACAGGTGTCGTAGCAGGTTTGATAACAAGTCTGGCAATTACATTGATAAGGGTTACAGTCATAAGGTACCTGGTACTGTATGCGCCAGCAGTAACCAACCGTGCAGGCGCCAATGCAATCACTGGTCAGCAGGCCGTTGATAATCTGAACCCCTCCGGGATAACAAGTCATAAAAACCTGCTCATCCTGGTAACATGTTTGATAGCAGGTCTGGCAATTGCATTGATACGGATTGCAGTTGTATGGATTGCAGTTATACGGATTGCAATTATGTGGATTGCATGGATAGCCATTGCAATCAAATGACCGGTCACCTGTAAGATTGATCCCAACATTTCCTGAAATTGGTGCAACAAACGTCACAGATGATCTGTCGCTGCAGGCATCATCATTCTCAGCGATGAACGTGCTGTCGTTCTCATCCCGAATCATCAAATGCGAATCATATCCGCAACTGTCGCACGTTGATGCAACATAAGTTTTTCCGGGAATTAAATCTTCAAACACCCAATTGCGTCCGCTGCTCACGTATGTTTTCGTAATTGGCCCCGTGCCGACACAAACAACATTTCCGGTGACGGGCGAAAAAGTGCAGGAGCCTGTTTGGCTGCATGAATTCGAATCAACTATCACCGAAAAATTTTTCGAGTAGCTGCAACTGTTATGAACTCCAGAATAATTCAAGGTAAGTAGCCCGCCTCCGGTTTGAACCACGGCCAACGCAGGATTGAAAATATTTCCTGACATTCCCGCTCCTGTCCATAATCCACCAGGTGGACTTGCAAACAATGTTGCTATGGGAGAATTAGCGCAGTAGTTGGATGCAAGACCTGTAACTGTCACCTGCACTGAAGGCAAAACTTCTATCAGCACGGAACCTGTCGCGCTTCCGGGACCGTTCACATCTGAGACAGAAACGATCTGATAAGTTGTTGTTGAAGCAGGAGAAACTGTTCGTGTGTATGATGATGACGTAATATTCTGTGTCATTCCATCTGACCATGTGATAGTCCATGGTGAAGTTCCTGCAAGAGAAACATTCAGTACGGTGCTTGTTCCGGGACAAATTGTAGCACCTCCCGAAACGGCAGCCGTGGCTGGCGGTGGCGGTACTGTATAATACACATCCAAATAGGGTGCGAGCAATCCCGGCTGATCACCATTGTTGAATGAGACGTAATCATTCCCAGAGCCGCTTGCGATTTGAAAATAAATCCTGAATTGCGTCTGCCCGGTCTTGCTGATCTTGCTGTAGCCATTTGGCTTGAAATCAATCCTGATGGTGTAACCGTTATTGGGGGCTGTGCCAATGAAACATCCGGCATCAGCGGCATCGGCAGCAGAGAAATAATCCGTGATCTCAATTCCGGCACCACCAAACGTTCCTGTTTTTACATCTACCAGAGCCGAACCCTGTGACCCGCTCCCAAAAGGATTCGAGCCGGACAAAGATGCGCGGTTGATGAACAGGCTTGCTCCGGTAATGGTGGCATTATCGGGAATTGCACCGGTATTGAACGAAACGATACCACGATATTGGTCGGACGAACCGTTGTCTCCTACGCGTATACTGCCGACACCCAGGTTTCCGTTTGAGCGTACCCAACCATCATTGTTGCCGCCTTCTGATTTGAACGATGCGTTTGGATTGCCCCGGAATTTATTCCAGAAATAAGCTGACGTCTGATTCACAACAAGGTGCTTGTAGCCTTCATCACTCAGGTGAATCGCATCCGTGCCGCCTGCTGCAAGCGCGATTGGCGGAGTAGCCCAATTGGGATCACCACCGGGATACGGTAAAAAGCCAGGCGGTTGTTGCCCTGGTGCCTGAACTGAATAGGCAGGAAAAAATCCGGGATAACCATAGACAAATTGCATCAAACCGAAACCCTGAACATAATGCACGCGGGGATCAGCATTGGCAATGTTGATCTTGCGTTGTTCAAAACGTATAAATGCCGAATTGACCTGCAGCGGAGTGGGTTGCCCGAGATTCGCCCACAGCAATGCAGTTGGCGGACTATTAATCACCGTTTCGAGCAGATTGATATAATCATAACCACTGAAAACGATTTCAATATTCGGCCGCACACCTTTAATTGCATTAACCATGGTTTGAATGTCTGCCTCGATTCGGTCGAAGAGCAGCGCTTCATCAGTGGAATTGAGACCGGTGTGCCAGCCCGGAACTGCTCCGTTGATACCCGCAAGCATGTCATTGCCGCCAATGCTTATAAGAACGATATCAACTGATGGATTTTGTTGCAATTCACTCTGTATCACGGCAAGGTTCCCGGGTTGCGCCCAATAGTTTGCAGTGGTTCCGCCAATGGCAGTGTTGTTACCACGCTCTATTTTATCGGCAAAACCAAACTGATCGAACACGTCTTTGTATGTTCGGTTGTTCCACATGATGTGTGTCCAGCTATCACCAAGAAGCTGAACGCGGGTGGTAGTGGATGGAGGGCAAGAGGGCTGCGCGAAAGACGTGCGCACAGAGAACACAACGAGTGAGACGCAGAAGGTCAGTTTTAAATGTGCCAAGAGAAACGAGTATCTCATTACTAAGCCTTTAATTTACAATCGGATGCTCCTTCCACCATGAAGATAGTGGAAGTTTAATTAGTTATCCCTTTAAAATTTAAGGTCTGGGGGACATTGGAATCACCTCACCAGCGTAATTGCACCGGAGTAAACTTTTTTATCCGCGTCATTCAGTTTTAGAATGTAATAGTAAGCTGCTGACGGCAAAGGATTGCCGTTTTTCGAATCACCGTTCCAGTCATTGTTATAAGGTTTCGCTTCGAACACCACATTGCCCCAGCGGTTGAAGATCTGTATCTCGTTTTCAGGATAACTCGTCAGGCCGTTAATGATCCACACGTCATTCACGCCATCGCCATTCGGAGAGAATATGTCATAAATGATCAGGCTGTCGCAGTTTATGGTGCCGGTGGTGTCAGTCAAAACAACCATCGTATCAGCGCCAGAGCAATTGTTCTGATCGGTAACTACAAGGGTGTAAGTTCCTGCAACGATATTCGGCAACGAGGAAGAATTAGCTCCATTACTCCAAACATAATTATACGATGGAGTCCCTCCGGACACCATTGTAACAATTGCTCCGTCAGGAATATCCGGGCAAGTAGCGTGAGTGATCTCGGAATTTATAACCAACCCTCCCGTACCGACCACCACCGTGTCGCTTCTCAGGCAACTGAGAGAATCCGTTACCGTGACACTGTAAGTCCCGGCCAAAACATTCGAGATGGAAGAAGTGGTTGCACCATTGCTCCAAAGAAATGTGAAAGGCGGTGTTGTTGCGGAATTCAGATTCGCATCCGCACTTCCGTCCGCCACACCATCACACGAGGCATTCGTTGCAACGATGTCAACAGAATATTCCGAAACCGATGTCAATGCGATCGCTGTATCTTTTGTGCATCCCGCTGCATCAGTCACAGTAGCAACGTAAATACCAGGAGCAAGATTTTCAAGGCTCAATACAGTATCGCCATTGTTCCAATCAACCTCGTAAGGAAGAGTTCCTCCGAGTGGATTCAATTTTATTCCTCCGTTGTTTCCAGCGAAACAAAGTGCGCGCGTGATGCTTGCAGAAAACGTCATAACCGATGGTGCATCAACCGCAGCAGAACCTGTGGCAGTGCAGCCGCTATTATCGGAAACTGTAACGGTGTAATTTCCCTGAGGCAATGAATCGATTAAAGCTGAAGAGCCGCCATTGCTCCAGTTATATTGATAAGGCGGGGCTCCACCCAGCACTGTTGACGCAATCGCCCCGTTATTTGCTCCCCCACAAGTAGCATTTGTAGCATTAAGTGTAAGAAATATTCCCGGAGAAGGAACGGTAAAAACCGAGACCTTTAAACATCCATTCATGTCGGTGACCGTCAGCTCATAAGCACCACCCTGCACATTGCTCAGATCCTGAGTCGTGTTCCCGTTTGTCCATTCATAAGTGTAAGGTGGCGTGCCCCCTGATACTGAAACATCAATTGCGCCACCAACAGTGCAACCTGCATTGGTGATAGCGGCATTCGTAAAAATTGCAACAGGCTCGGTTACCGTTGCCTGCTGAATACTAATACAAGCAAGACTGTCCGTAACGGAAACCGTATATGTTCCGCTCGTCAAACCGGAAATATCTTCAATGGTATCCCCGCTTGTCCACTGATAATCGTAAGGTGGATTTCCCGCAGTGACACTTATATCCACTGCTCCGTCAGCGGAACTTTTACAAGAAGCATTGGTAACGGAATCAATTGTAACCACCGGGCCGTTGGCTGAATTCACGATCACTGTAGCAATCGAAGCACATGGCGCAACCGGAGCGCTCATCTCAATATCATCAATCAAAAATGGAGGATCATCCCCGTTCATGTCGTTGTCATTTACCCAGCGAAAGCCGATTCGGAAATTTGGAATGCCTTCATAGCCTGCAGGAACATTAATGATCGCCTGCTGGCAGGAGAGTACTCCGGAATATTGTGTGGGCAGGTCTGTCCACGTTGTCCCGCCATCATTGCTCAGACGAACCAAACCGTAATCTTTTCCGGCATCACCTGAGCAGATATACCAAAAACTCAAAGTGATATTGCTTTTACCGACAGTTGAGATGTTGGGGGAAGAAACAAATTTATCGGTGGCATTATTATAGAGAAATGGAAAACCCTGCGAATAGATACAACTAGGTCCTCCCATTGGTGCGCAAAAGAATGAAGCACTGTCGCAAGTAACGTGCAGATAATTTCCACCGGAACCTGAAACTGGACATTGCGGACATCCGGCATCCCTGTTGCTATTGACAACCCAGCGGTTGGGTGCTGAACCGTTTGTTCCGGGACCATTAATATTCATAGTCCAGCCAGAATTTCCGTTAGAGAAATCCTCACTCCAAAAAGCCGAGGTTCCACCACCACTTGCTTCAGTAACCGTTACATTGTAAATATCGGGACAAAGACCAGTTGCAGTTTGTGTGGTATCTCCATTCGACCATTGGTACGTGAATGGTGGTGTGCCCATTGAAGTTGTGACGGTAGCCGTTCCGTCACAAGAACCGCATGCAGATTCTGTTGACGTAGCTGTTGCGGTAAGCCCGGGGCTTTGAACCACGCTGACAGAACCGTTCGCTGTGCAGTTATTGCCGTCAGTAATTGTTACGGAATATGTTCCAGTGGCAAGACCAGAAATTTCTGCTGCGGTCGCACCGTTCGACCATAAATAATCAAACGGAGCAACACCGGAAACCGGAGTGGCTAATGCGCTGGCTCCGCAAGTTGTGCTCTGAGCAGTAACCGAGACCGACAAAACCGGGGGCTCAGTAATCACTGCTGATGCAATTGATAATGATCCAACTGCGTCCGTGACCGTTACCAAGTGAACTCCCGCACAAAGATTAGTTGCCGTTTGCGCGTTCTGCCCGTTATTCCATGAATACGTGTAGGGAGGTGTGCCGCCCGAAGGAGTGGCAGTTGCCGTACCATTGCACTCTCCATTACACAAAACATTAGTTTGTGACATATTAATAGGGAAAGGAGGATCGCATATGGCTTTTTGTTGTTTACACGCAGACATATTAAGCGAGGCAACAAAACCACTACCACATGCCACCACTTCACCATTGCTATTTACTGCCACATCATAAACCTGTGCCGGAGTGGATGCCGACAAAAGAAAATTCAGATTGCCATCATATTTGTGAACGGCACCTACAGAGCCTACATAAACGTTACCACAACTATCAACAGCCACACCACTATTGACTTCGACCGAGCCATTTGGGATAAATACTGTGTTCAAAATATTTCCGGTAATGATATCCCTCCTGTGTAACACCTGACCATTAGTGGTGTAAAGAAAATATGGGGTTGCTGCAATTCCATTGATTCCCTGTCCGGTTCCTCCCTGTCCATAGGGTAAATAATAAGAAAGCCTGTATCCGCTTGAAGTTTTGTAATTAAGATTCAGCGAAGCATTTACCGATCCAATTGAATCTATCGTTAAAAAATAATAGTTGCCATTGGGCGATGCTGTCATCGATCGGATCTCATTGAACACCGGGAGTGGCACCTGACCATCGGAAGTTTGATAAGCGACAATTGTTGTATTGATCACCGCACCGCTGTTCAGATTAACTTCATATGCGGCACCAAAGCCTTGCGGAAACGCTACTAAAGTTCCTCCAACAAAAAGCCGTGTATAATCGCAATTAAAAGAAAGTGCCCAATATTCTGCTAATGCTCCGTTGGAAGCATTCTGCCATACAAGAGATCCACTCGGACTCACCCGTGCAATCTCAGCGCTGGAACCGGAAGTGATAAACGCGTTTCCCGAAGGGTCAACGGCCATGGCGCCAAACCAATTCGATGAGTTCCAACTAGAATTATAGGTCCAAACCAGTGCACCAGTGGAGCTGTATTTCAAAAGGCGGTAAGGAGTTTCCCCTCCATAGACATATACATTTCCACTGCCGTCAGCCTTGACGTAATATGCTTTATTGGATGAAGGCAAAGTTGGAGTCAAAGTCCAGGGATCAAGAATCACAGTTTTGTTTTTGTTGTAATCTTCCAGCTCGAATGAAATCGTGTTATCAGCAACGATGTACCGTGAAGGGATGATTCTTTTTTCTTTCTTTTCAAAGAAAGTAACCGGAGCATGATCTGTTATGTCTCCAAACTTAGTCGTGATACGCGCGTTTCCGGTTTCATCCAAATGAACTTCACCTCCAGAATATTTCATTTTCACCTTTGAAATATCCGAACCGGGATGAAGTATAAGTTTATACTTGATGCCCTGCTGCGGATGAAATTCATACTCCGCATCAATGTTTGGATAGAGGTTTTTATAGAGTAACCTCTTGTAGCCTTTGATGTGATTGAAGTTTTGAACTTTGTCATCAATGCTGACAGTGTAACTGAAATAATCCTCAGATACTTCAAGGCCAATTACTTCAACCGATGAATTACTTTCAAGCCATGCCATGTGAATCACGTCAGTTTCTATTTCCCGCTCCTCGTCTTCCTTTCTTGTGAACTCTTTTCCTGCGGCTGCTTTCTGTGCTCTTGCCAATTCGCGCTGGCGCTCCTCATAAGGATTTTCTGCTTCAACCTTATCCAGTCGGAAGGTCAGACCGATTTTCGTAAAGAAAATCTGAGTTGCACCCCAGTCAACACCAAACAATATCTGTGAGCCGGTCAACTCATTTCTCCCGTCAAACTGGGATTTATTCTCTATAAATCGCTTAGGAGGCTCTATCTTATTAGTCCATGATTGTTGTGCATTTATGATTTCAAATGAAATCAGGGCGATACACACTGCCAGGAGAACTTGCTTATTCATCATTGTTGCTTTGAAAAAGGGACAGTGAAAATAGGGAAAATGGGGCGGAAAGCAATGATTTGCAAATAACCGGTCAGCTCTCAACAAAATTCATTGCTTCCCAGTACAATTCCGTAGCTTAGCGATTATCATGAAAGAAACTTTTATTCTCGCTTTTCTAATCGGAATATCTGCGGCCGCTTTTGCAGGATTCGGTGATACAACAGTCATTGTTGCGCATACAAATACCAACCTTAATTCTCCTCCATCAAATGATGACAACTGGGTGGTGTTTCCGAATAATGGAACCCTCTATCAAAGGATCATCATGAAGTTCACTTTAGGGTGCGGTACTCCAAATTGCTCCGGGTGGGATTACACGGTGAATACTTTGCTTGGGAAAAAAGACGGCACAACAGACTCTTCGATTGTTTCAATTGATACTCTTACCAATGACACCACATGGAACTATTTTGATCATGTGGAATTCATCGAGATAGGAAGACTTATTACTCCTTACGGGACTTATATGGCAAACGGCTCAAATGGATTCAACAACAACTGGACGCATCCCTACTATTATGACGTAACTGACTATGAGCAATTTCTGAAGGACTCTGTGAATGTGCGTATTCGCTATGACGGATGGACAGATGCTTTCAGCTGTTCGATAGAGTTCTGGCTTATAGAAGGTCCGCCAACCCGAACCGTTGAAAGTGTTCGGGAAGTTTATCACTCTTACATCGGCTATCCCAATTCAGTAGGGTTTGAGAATGTTGCAACTCCTCAAACATTTCTCATCGCTCAGAATGTTACCAGCGCAAAAGTTGTAGTCAACATGACCGGACATGGCAACCAGGGAGAATTTGATCCGCATAGTTTTTACATCAAGGTTAACGGAGCACAAGTTTACAGCCGCTTGCTTTGGAAAGATGACTGCGACATCACTGCCATTGCTCCGCAGGGCGGCACCTGGATTTTTTCACGCGCCAACTGGTGTCCCGGAGAAAAAGTGCCTGTTTATGAAATAGATATTACTCCACACATCACGCCCGGACAAAATGTGAGCATTGATCTCGACTTTGATGACTACACGGTTGGAGCAGGGAATTCTGCCGGGTATGGAACATCCGTTCATCTCGTCACATATTCCGATCAGAATGACAATGACGTGATGCTGGAAGAAATCATTGCGCCAAATGCGGACAAGAATTATCTGCATTTCAATCCGATCTGCACCAACCCGATAGTGAAGATCAAGAACATGGGAACGCTTCCGCTTACTTACGCTGAGATTTCCTATTGGGTAAAAGGCGGCAGCAAATGGTATTACGAATGGACAGGAAATCTCGCGCCATTTGAATCAGATACGGTGACGTTGCCTTCATTCGACTGGAACAGTACTGATTCCGTAAATAATGTTTTCGTTGCTGAAGTGAACTGGCCGAACAACACGCCCTTTGAATACACCTATAACAATCATCTGGAATCAACTTTCGACCCGACTCCTCAGCTTGATTCCACTTTCTATATCTATTTCCGCTCAAACAACCAGCCGTGGGAGAACTGGTACATCATTCGGAATGAAGATGGCGACACGATCTCTTTTAAAAATTCTTTCGCAGCAAATACCGTTTATCGTGACACACTGAACTTGTCTCCAGGAAGCTATGCGTTTGATTTCTACGATTATGATTCGCTGAACTGGGAAGCGGGAGACGGGTTGCGATTTTTCGTGAACCAGCCTCCAAATGCAACCACCAGCGATCCGTGGTATGAGACAACTGGGCAGCTTCTTTTTCGGACAATATTTTTCAACCAAGTGATTAAAAATTTCTCCCCAGAATTCGGCCACAACATCCACTACGAGTTCACAGTAGGATATAATCTCGGATACAATCCGCCAAAGACTGCACCAGAACCACCGGATCACCCGACCGGAATTGAAACAGCAGGGTTAAATGCAGTGATGAATGTCTTTCCAAATCCGGCTAATGAAATCGTTCATGTGGAAATTGAACTTAGCCGGGTTGCCAGCGGAAAAATATTTTTAACCGACCTCTCAAGCAAGGTTATCAAAGAATATCATTTCAGCGAACTAAAGGAATCGCTTTCAATTCCGACAAAGAATCTGTCGAAAGGAATGTATTTACTGAATTTCGTTTCGGAAGAAAAGATGATCGCCAGGAAGCTGATCATTCAATAGATACAGCTCAAAATCTAACCGTCACCCCTCCCATCAAATT
>CAYOYI010000054.1:0-14208 GCA_964408105.1 uncultured Chitinophagaceae bacterium
CCTGTGCGGTTATTTCATCTATGGCGCATTATACGCTGCAATTGGTTCTGCCGTGAATGAAGAAGGTGACTCTCAGTCATTATCAGTTATCATTTCCATCCCGATAGTTATCTCTATTTTCATCATGATGTCGGCAATCCAGGAGCCGGACAGCAGCCTTGCTGTGTGGGCATCCATCATTCCTTTTACTGCTCCAATCGTGATGCCTGCACGAATACCATTCGAGCCGGAAACCTGGCAGATCGCGCTATCTATGGTTTCTGTCATAATAGGTTTTATTCTTACTACATGGATTGCCGCAAAAGTTTACCGCACGGGAATTATGATGTACGGTAAAAAAGTAACGCTGAAAGAGATGTGGAAGTGGGCGGTGCAGTCGGAGGCGTTTTGAAGATACGAGGCTACAGCATCAATTCTTAACTTTATCTCCGCATGGACGAAGAAAAGAAACCCGAACTCTCTTCAATTATTAAATCCACAGCGCTGCCGGAGATTTTTTATTCTGACAGCACCGGGAAGCCATTGAAGGAGTGCGTCATGTGCGGAAAGAATGTGCTTGAACCCGGCACACCTTACCTGATTGAAAAAGCGTTTCGGTACAATAAAAAATATGACATCCGCGATACCATTCTCGAGTATGCAGTTTGCCATGAATGTTATGAGAAAATGGCAGCAAAGCTTTCAACCGAATCACTTCAGCGCATGCAGGATTATTTCAGCAACAACATACACTTCATGCTTAGGGCAGAAGCACTTATCGGAAGGCCAGAGCCGAAACTGAATGACTGGATCGGGAAATGTTGTGTGAAAGGCACTGATATTTCCGACTGTGCCGAATACCAGGTTTGCTGCCAGTGCGAAGGCGATAAAATGCTTTTCACTCATCTGCCCATTATGCTCAGTGAAGCTGCCCTTATGGAGCTGAACGAACTGCTTTCCGCCAAAACCAAAGAAGAACTTGACCGGTTCAGAGATGAATTTCTCGGGCTACCGCCTGAACTTCGGGAACTGTTGAAAGACCGGGCTCCGGTTTTTGTTTGATCTCTCTAACGCTTTAAAAAACCACCGAAAAATGTCCTTTGACGCATTATTCTCTGCCGATGGCCTGATAAGCCTTGTCACCCTCACCTTCATGGAGATCGTGCTGGGCATTGATAACATCATCTTCATTTCAATTGTAGCCGACAAGCTGCCGGCAGAGAAGCAACAACGCGCAAGAACTATGGGATTAGCGCTGGCCCTGTTATTTCGAATTGGTTTACTTTTCGGGATCACTTATATCATCGGGCTTACCCAACCCATCTTTTCCATACAGGACTATCACGTCACAGCGCGGGATTTGATCCTTTTTGGAGGGGGATTATTCCTGCTGGCGAAAAGCAC
The DNA here is from genome assembly GCA_964408105.1 of uncultured Chitinophagaceae bacterium. Lineage (GTDB taxonomy): Bacteria > Bacteroidota > Bacteroidia > Chitinophagales > CAIOSU01 > BPHB01. The sequence goes on from CAYOYI010000054.1 coordinate 1,384, forward strand.
TTCAGAGATTCACGCCAAGGTCACCGGCCTGCATGAAGAACAAAAGAAAACATCAAAGGGCAGCGCAACGCTCACGAATGTCGTTGCTCAAATCATTTTGCTGGATATGATCTTTTCCATTGACTCTATTTTGACTGCCGTAGGATTAGTGAAAGAAGTGCTCATCATGATCGTTGCTGTTATCATCTCAATTGGGGTCATGATGCTTGCAGCGAAGACCATAAGCGATTTTGTGAACAAGCATCCAACAATAAAAATCCTTGCGCTGTCATTTCTGCTGATGATCGGCTTCATGCTGATGCTTGAAGGATTACCGGACCAGCTTGCCATTCATGTTCCAAAAGGATACATCTACTTTGCGATCTTCTTCTCGCTATCAGTGGAGATGCTGAACATGCGGATGAGAAAGCGGTTCCGTAAAGCAGATTAGTTCTTAAGCGGAATATTATAGTTGTAACTCCTCCCTTCGTTCCTCTTTTCTACGTAATTATAAACTAATTGCGTTGATTGCTTTTTAGGAGGCGGAGCAGCCGGAAGCCTGAAGTTTATGTTTATCGTTTTGTTGAATGTCACCCGCATGCCTTTATGTTTTGCACTTCCAAACTTCAGCATCTTCACTACGCGGAGCGCTTCTTCATCACATCCATAGCCTAAGCCGCTTTTAATTTTTGCGCTGATCACTTTTCCGTTGTGGTCAATTTCATACTTAACCGCCACTATGCCTTCAACATTGTTTTTCAATGCTTCTTCAGGATAGCGAAGATTCTCTTTGATGAATTTTCGCATAGCTTCATTTCCTCCGGGATAACCGGGGTGGCGGATGAATTGCTCGGGTTTCTTTTCTTTCTTCAAGAAAAATTATTTAGACAGCAACTCCAAAGTAAATGAATACCAGCCAAACCAGGATTAAAACCGGCAGTAAGATCGGAATGGTGTAGCGCACCACGTATCCGATGAAAGAAGGCATTTCTATGCCCGCCTGCTCAGCGATGGATTTCACCATAAAGTTCGGAGCATTACCAATATAAGTGCAGGCGCCAAAAAATACGGCTGCCACCGAAATTGCCAGCAGTTCCCGAATCGTCTCCGCAGAGGTTGCAAAAGTCCTTACGTCAGCTTTCTTCATAATATCAAGCCCGGCATCGCCCAATCCGGCTGCCAGAAAGTTAAGGTAGGTAGGAGCATTATCCAAGATACTGGATAAGATTCCTGTCGCCCAATACAGTGTATCTTCTGAAACACCCGCTTTGTGTTCCTGCGCAAATCCGCTGATAAGCTGTAGCGCGGGCATCATAGAGGCAAAAATGCCGATGAACAGAAAAGCGACTTCTTTGATCGGCTCAAAGTTGAACTCATTGCTTTTAAGACTTTCCTTGTCTGCCGTTCGATAGGCAAGGAAAGCTGTAACAAGCATAATAGTTTCCCGAACGAATGAAATTTTATCACCATGATAATTGATCGCAGGGATCCAGGGAACGATATTGGGATCAAGAAAAACCGCTCCGATTGTGATCGCCAGCCAAATCGTATTTTTTAATCCACGTACGGAAATTTTTCCGGAATATCCCACTTGTGGATTTTCTCCTTCATGATTTCTCCTATCCCAGAAATAGAAAACGGTGACCAGCAAGCCGACTCCAAAAAACCACTTGATCCAAATGTGTTGCAGCGTCCAGAAGAACGGAACGCCTTTCAGGAATCCCAGAAAAAGTGGGGGATCACCGATAGGCGTAAGGCATCCTCCAACATTGCTTACGGTGAATATGAAAAATACAATGTGATAAGCCTTGATTCTGTCTTTGTTCAGCCTGATGAAAGGCCTTATCAATAACATTGATGCACCGGTGGTACCGATAACATTTGCGATCACAGAACCAATTACTAAGATTGCACAGTTGACAAGCGGTGTTCCTTTTTTATCAACTTCGATAAGAATCCCGCCCGAGGCTACAAATAGCGCTGCGAGCAGTGAGATGAACGACACATATTCCGCAAGCGAATGAACCGGATGATGATAGTCATGCAGAAAGGCGAGATAGTAAGTTGCCGTAAAACCTCCCAGCGCAATTGCTATCATCGGATAGTATTTGTGCCAAAAGCGGGCATAGAACAATGGGCCAGTTGCGATCATCAATAACAGCAGCACGAAGGGCGCAACAGACCACAGCGCAGGTTGCTCTGCCGAATGTGCAGGAGTTCCATGTTCAACTTGTGTGACAGCGGATGAGTCTGCACCGGCAGGATCATTTGCATTAGAATCCAGAGCACAACCGAAACAAATCAGCACGATACCGATGATCCGGATAAATCTGAAAACCGATGTCTTGCAATAGCTGATTTTCAACTGGCTCAGGGGATTAATTTTTTCAACGCAATATCCAACGCATTGCGGGTAATGTTGGTTTGTTCGGTTGATAGCTCGCGAACCTCTTTCAGCGCATTAAAAATAGTGTCGGAGATATCATTAAAAATAGCTTCGTCACTGATCTCCACTTTAGTTGCTTTCATCAAATAAGCAAACACTCTTGCCATGCCGCAGTTTGCAATAAAATCCGGGATCAGGCTTATTTGTTCGTCAACGTACCGTGTAGTTTTTCCGAAGAAAACATCCTGCTCCACAAAGGGCGCATTTGCTCCGCATGCAACAACCTTAAGACCATGTTTTATTAAGCTGTCAATGTTTTCATAAGACACCAGCTTGGAGGAAGCTCCCGGGATAAAAATATCACTCTTCAATTCCCAAAATCTTTTTTCCATTTCATCATTGCGCAAAAGATTTCCTTTTGCCAGATGATTGCCTTCACGATTCAGAAAAAGATTTTTCACCTCATCAAAGCCAAAACCTTTCTCATTTATCAAACCGCCCTGGCGGTCCTTTATGGCAATGATTTTTACACCCTGCTGTGATAAATAATATGCGGCTGCCGCTGCTACATTCCCCCATCCCTGAACGATAGCAGTTTTACCCTGAAGCGTTTCATTTCTGAAAAGTGAATAATAGTGTTTTACCGATTGAGCAGTGCCATACCCAGTTGACATGTCGGCAACCACGTATTTCCTGGTAATGTCAGGCGAGAACCGCGGGTCTTCCAGTTTTTTAGCAACACCTTGCCGGAGCTGTCCTATACGCAGGATTTTTTCCCTTTCAGTCGGGTGAAAATGGCCGTTCACTATTCCTTCCTGCGGATGCCAGATCCCGTAATTCTCGGTAAACGGGATCACTTCTTTTACTTCGTCAACATTCAGGTCTCCGCCAGTTCCATAATATCTTTTAAGCAGCGGTGAAACCGTCTGGAACCATCGCTCAAGCACTTCCTCCTTTCGCGGATCATGCGGATCGAAATTGATACCTGATTTTGCGCCTCCGATAGCAGGACCGGAAACGGTAAATTTTATCTCCATGATCTTGGCGAGCGTTTCCACTTCGCGCTCATCAAGGCCGAGCCTCATGCGCGTGCCTCCACCGGCAGCGCCATTGCGAAGAGAATTGATCACCACCCACCCTTCCGCATCAGTGAGGGAATCCTTCCATTTAAAAATGATTTCGGGAGATTTGGTTTTAAAGCGCTCGAGTAGGTCGTTCACGATAGAAAATCTTTTAAAAAGAGCCGTAAAAGTAGCAACTCCTGTTAACTATGGACTTGAGATACAAAAGTTTAACGTAACAACCCGCCAAAGAGGAAAATACTTGACACGTTGCAAAGATTTTTGTTGAAATGTGAAAAAGGAAAGCAAATGCGCCCCACACATTGAGGCTAATTTTTGCTGCAAAATAAAACACATGATCGAGGACATTTTAAGCCCGCTCCCGTGGAACCAAATCGAACACTACAAATCATTTCCATCAAACAGGTGGGGAGCCAAAGTTCATTTCTTCACAGGCGAATTGCCCAATTTGGAAGATTTCCATATAGCTTTAGTTACCGTGAAGGAAGACCGGGGCGCAAAGGACAACGAAGGCTGTTTTGATTCCGCGAATGTTATCAGGGAGCAACTTTACAATTTGATCAGCCACTACAATTCGCTGAAGATCATTGATCTTGGAAATATCGAAAAGGGAAGCCAACTCTCGGATACCTACTTTGCGGTTAGCACGGTGGTCGAAAAATTATTGAAGGAAAAAGTTGTTCCGATTGTGATTGGCGGAAGTCATGACCTTACTTATGCACAATTCAAGGGCTACAGCAACTTTGAATCGGATATCAATATGACCATCGTGGACGAACGTGTTGACCTGGATGATATGAATGGTGAGATGTCGGATCAGAATTATCTGTCACGTGTAGTTACGGGAAATCCGCCATTCCTTGGAAATCTGAACCTTGTGGGATACCAATCTCATTTCAGCGACCCAAAGGCAATTGAAACTCTCGACAAACTGGGGTTTGAGTGCATGAGGTTGGGCGCGTTGAGGAATGATCTGGCAGAAACGGAGCCTATCCTTCGCGATTCTGATATGCTCAGTATTGACTTGTCATCAATAAGGCTATCAGATGCCCCTGCTATCAAGGGTGCCAGTCCGAACGGGCTTACGGGAGAAGAGATTTGCCAGATATGCCGCTATGCAGGACTTAGTGACCGGCTAAGCTCAATTGGGATGTTCAACTTTAATCCGGTTTTTGATCGCAACGAACAAACTGCTCAGCTAATAGCCCAAATGGTTTGGTACTTCACAGATGGATTTTACAACAGGAAAGACGACAAGCTTACCCTGACGGAAAAGGATTTTTATCGCTACATCGTTCATCTTGAGGAAGGACAACATGATCTGCATTTCTGGAAAAGCCGTAAAAGCGACAGGTGGTGGTTGGAAATCTCTATACCGCAGCTTGGGAAAAAGAAAACCAAGCCAATGCTGGTGCCCTGTTCATACACCGATTACAAGACCGCGTCAAGCGGAGAGCTGCCGGAAAGATGGATCAAAGCGCAACTGAAGGCTACAGTTCTTTAGCTAAGGATTTTTTCAAGGCCGATCATTCTTGATCCTTTCAGCAGGAAGGTAGAGTTTTCAAACTTTTCTTTTTTAAACCAGTCTGCTGTTTCCTTAGTAGTATTGAAATGCACACATTCTATTTTACGGCACACCTTTCCAAATTCATTTCCCACCAATACTATTTTTTTCAACTTCAGTTGCCGAAGTGATTCAATCACCGCAAGGTGTTCTTCATAGCTGACATCACCCAACTCCAGCATATCCCCAAGAATGGCGATCTTATTTTCTGATTCAATACCCGCAAAATTTTCAATCGCCTCCTTCATGCTTGAAGGATTGGCGTTATAAGCATCGAGTATGAAAGTATTGCTACCGATAGTAAGAAGCTGCGAGCGGTTATTTGATGGAACATAACTTTCGATAGCTTCTTTAATGAGGTCGTCAGTAATCTTGAAGTGCTTAGCTATTGCGACTGCTGCCATTGCATTCTCAAAATTGTATTTCCCGGTGAGTTTTGTTTTTATTTCAATCTTGTTATCATTTTCGGATCTGTAGTTGAATACCAGGTAAGGATAAGAGGAAATAATCCCTCCGTAATGATTAGCATTAGGTCGGTTTCCGTAAGTAATTCGCTTCTTCAGCACCCCGGATTCACGGCACAAATCTTTGTCTGAAATATTTACAAAGGCAATCCCATCGTGATTGGATAAATGCTGATACAATTCAGCGTTGGTTTTCAGTGTATTTTCAAGTGTTTTGAATGTTTCAAGGTGATCCTTGCCGGTGTTGGTGATAATACCATGCGTTGGATTTGCAATTTCACATAACACCCTTATATCACCAAGTTGGCGGGCGCCCATTTCCACTACTGCCATTTGGGTTTTAGCCGTAAGCCTTAATAAAGTGAGCGGAACACCAATCTCATTATTCAAATTTCCTTCTGTGGCGTACGTATCAAAAGAGGTTTTCAAAACAGCGTTGATCAACTCTTTTGAAGTTGTCTTACCGTTGCTTCCCGCAATTGCGATTACAGGTATATTCAGTTTACTTCGATGAAAATGAGCAAGTTCCTGAAGAGCCTTCAGCCCATTATTAACGAGTAAATAGTTCTCCCCTTTTTTAAAATCCGCCTCATCAACTACCACTGCCAGGGCACCCTTTTTCAGGGCTTCGTCCGCATATTTATTGCCGTTGAAATTGGGTCCTTTGAGCGCGAAAAAAAGAGCGTTCTTTTTGACCGTCCTGGAATCGGTAGAAACGCCTTCAGCTTTTAAGAAGAACTCGTAAAGATTCTCCGTTGTGACCATTGATGGTAGCGCAAAATAAAAAGCCTCTCCTTTTTTGGAGAGGCTTTTTAATACTTTCAGATGTTAATTATTTGCTTTTAAACTGATTGCCCCCCTTGCTGTAATTACCGGCCGGACTGCCCACCCTATCCATCGCGCAACGGAAACCAATCGTAGCAGTTGACTGCGCTTCATCCAAATACCTCTTTGTCCCCGGTGACAAGTAATAAGCCCTGTCAGCCCAGGAGCCGCCTTTGTACACCCGGGCTTTATTGGTAATCAGGGAGGTAACCATTCCCGCATTAGGATCACTGTTATATTTTGCGGCAGACATTTCATCACCGTCAACATAATCTATCACTTCTGCTTTTTTGTAGTTCATTCTGTTGACATTATCTTCATCTTTTTCCTTCACGAACTTCACACGGCCAAGGCTATCCTTTTCAACCGGGATACCATCGGCATCAAGTTCTTTGGTCATGAAAACATTTCCGCGGTAAGGGTTCAAATCATCCACATCCATACTTGACATTGGCCTGTAAACATCCATAACCCATTCGCTGACATTACCTGCCATGTTATAAAGCCCAAAATCATTCGGGAAAAAGGCATCAACCGGAGCCGTGATTTCAGCATTGTCATTCAATTTACCGGCAACACCCATGTAATCACCTTGTCCTCTCACGAAGTTTGCCAGAATAGTTCCCTGCCATCCGCCACTCTTCGGGAAACGAACGCTTGTTCCATTCCAGGGATATATTTTTCTGTCGGTTAATCTTTCCTCATCCGGATAAGGTTGATTGCCTCTTAAAGCCAGTGCTGCATATTCCCACTCAGCCTCAGTCGGGAGGCGGTAATCAGGCTGAACGATACCGTCCTCAAAACGAACCGGACGTTCGCCAGAACCATTTGGATTCAGGTCAGGCAGGTTTCTCCTCACCATACCTTCATACTGCCCGATGAGATATGCATCGGTATTGAAGTTGTCCTCATTAACCTGATTAGGATTAATATCCAGCACTCCCTGATCAATGAGCAGCTTTTCGTTCACCCTGTCGGTTCTCCATTTACAGTATTCATTAGCCTGCAACCAGCTCACACCAACCACCGGATAATTTGCATATGCCGGATGACGTAAATAGTATTCTACATAAGGCTCGTTGTAAGCCAATTCACTTCTCCATACCAGCGTATCGGGAAGTGCCCTTCTTTGTACTTCGGGATAATCTGCACCAAACACGCGGCCCAGCCAGTATAGATATTCGCGATAGTGAAGGTTTGAAATTTCAGTTTCGTCCATGTAGAATGACTTCACTGTTACCCTCCTTGGAACAGAATGCCATTCATAAATAACGTCCTGCTCTGTGGTACCCATAGCGAATGTACCGCCTTCAACCAGTACTAAGCCGGGACCAGTTTCCTGTCCGGGGTAATCAACACGCTCGAATCCTCCCCATTTAGGATCATTGTAACCCCATCCGGTCGTGGAAGATTCATCCTTGGAGCAAGAAGAAAGCATAAACACAAATGCCACAGCAAAAGCCACGGCATACAATGATTTCACGTTTTTCATAAATCCAAATTGATTTTTAAGTAGTTCTTAAGTTTTAAAGAAACGCTAAGATAGACTGTTTATTGTAAATTCAAAAACTCAAAAAACTCGGGCACTCCAGCTGGCCTTTCAGCCTCTTTGAATTCAGGGAATTATCATCCCCACCCATATTAAAAGTGAACGACACTTCATGCGCCCCTCCGGACAAACCCTGTAACTTTGAAACCGTGTAATCATAGCTGTACGCAATCCTGACATAAGATATTTTCACTCCCAAAACGCCAATAACTGCATCTGAATTCGCGAAGGTATGCCTGAACCACGCTCCTCCGTATACGTATTTACTATACAAGAAGGTTCCGACATTCAATTGAAGAAAGTTGGATTGCTGAGCCAGCAGCGCATTTGGTGAGAGCACCAACTCCTTTTTTTTCTGCTTGGGGCGCAGGTTAATATCGCCTCCCACATGAACAGAAATTCTGAGTGGGAGAATGGCTTCGCTCTCTTCAATAAATGCATCCTTCGGGCGTGAGATATGGGTCACGGCAACTCCACCATAAACATCGGGCGAAAAAGCAACAAACCCAACTCCTACATCAGCCATGTGTATGTTGAAATCGGATGGCGGAACTTCAGCGGTTGGGTTCGCATTCCCGAATTCATCCTCAAATCCGAAAATAGGATTGATCTGGTCGGAAAATGTAAGGCGCGCCCAGTCAACTGTACGATATGCATAGCCTCCCATGGCGCCTATCTTGATCCCGAATTTGCGCGAGAGGCGAAGCTGATAGGAATACATAACATTGATATGATAGCTGCTTAATAGGCCATTGGCGATTCTGTCCCCAAGAAATTGCACACCGATTCCCCCACTCAGCTTTTTTATATGCATGTCAAAAGAAGCAGCAAATGTTACATATCCCTTATCAATGTTCGGCCATTGGTTGCGATAATTAAGATTTACTCTTGGCCCGTAAGAAATTCCCGCAAGTGCAGGATTAAGGTATAGCGGTGCAGCATTAAATTGGGAAAACTCCGGATCCTGGCCGAATAAGGCGGATTTCCAGGCTACCAACAATGAAACAACCAATATCTTTCTTAATTGCATGAAACTTTAAGCGGAGAATTTGTTTTATTGAAAACAATAACGGCATCAAAATGCCGTTTCTGGATTCTCAAAAGTATCAAAAAAAGACCATTTTCATTAGCTTTGAGCCCCTTTTCCCATTGATGTCGTGAGGTTTTTCGTACTCATATTATCTCTGCTCACTCAGGCCGCTCTCCTTAACGCGGCCGGGACCATCAAATTGCATCGCAAGATCAATTGGAGCGATAGCCCCGTCACGATTCCGCTTTCAGTAACAGAGAAACGAAAGGTGCTTTACTTTGACGGAGCATCATTGCCGAAGGAAAATGGGTTTCAGCCGCACTACACTGAAAACATTCATATCGGCTCCGGACAGGCAACCACTGTAAACCTGGTTAATCCTGTTTACCGATCTATTGCCAATTCAAATCAGGCATTCTCCGATAAGGGAATTGCCGAAAGCGCTGAAGTGAATTTCTACCATGGCGTGATAAAAAAGAAGTCGGTCGTTACAGTTTCATTTCCTGCTCTAAGGAAGAACCCGTTCACCGGTAATGTAGAACAACTCATTGAGTTTGATCTGGAGATAAAAGTTGCTGCAATCAACGCATCAGCACAAAAGCGATCCACGCCTGTCTATGCAAGCAATTCGGTTCTTAGTCAAAATACCTGGTATAAAATTGCCGTGACCGGTGACCATGATGGCATTTACAAAGTTGATTACGATTTTATGAAGAGTCTAGGCATTGATGCCGACAATGTTGACCTTGGAAAACTAAAAATTTACGGCAATGGTGGTGGCATGCTGCCTGAGTACAATTCTGAATTCCGGCATGATGATCTTGCTGAAAATGCAATCAGGATTGTTGACCAAAACAATAACGGCAAGTTCAATCAAGGGGATTATGTTTTGTTCTACGGACAAAGTCCCCACCGTTGGAGGTATGACAGTGTGACCGGAAGGTACCGCCACAGATATAATGTCTATTCCGATGCCACTTATTATTTTATAAATACTGATGGCGGTTTGGCAAAAAACCGCTGGTCATCTTCACCCTCCTTAACCGGGGGAACTTCTACCACAACTTTTGATGGGCATGAATTCTATGAGAAAGATCGTGTAAACCTGATGAAGTCAGGAAGAGAGTGGTACGGGGGAGGTGACCAGGAATATTTCAATTTCGGTGTTTCAAGTCATTCTTATTCTTTGCCCTTTGCAAATCCTGCGTCAGAGCCGATTTTCATCAGGACGGTAATAGCAGGAAGGTCAACAACTCAGGGTCTTTATTTCAGCGTGACCGCAAATGGACAGTTGGTAAATAACCACACTATCTCCTCGGTAAGTGAAAACTATACCGATTCTTTTGCGAGAGAAGATTCAAAGGAAAATTCCTTTAACTCTAACGGCAACTCGGTCAATGTTGCAATCACTTTTGGTAACCCATCGGCAGGTGAAGGCTGGCTCAATTACATTGAATTGAATGGCCGCAGAAACCTGGTTTACATCGGTACACCTCTTTTCTTTCGTGATTCCCGATCAATCGGAACGGGAAATAAAACAGAATTCGTCATCCAAAATGCACCGGCAGATATTATGGTGCTTGATGTTACTGATCCGACCAATGCTTTCATTCAGCAACACTCTGTAAACGGAAGCGAAATCAGGTTCACAGTGGCCACTGATAGTCTCCGGCAATTTGTAGCGTTTGTTGACGGCTCCGGGATGTCCGTTCCAACAGCGGTCGGTAAAATTGAAAATCAAAATCTTCACGCCATCGGTCAGCCGGACATGATCATTGTTTCTCATCCCTCTCTTATCGGCAATGCCCTTAACCTGAAGAGTTTTCACGAATCAAGAAGCAATATGAAAGTGGAAGTTGTAGATGTAACCAAGGTTTACAATGAATTTTCGTCTGGAGCACAGGATATTACCGCTATCCGGGATTTCGTAAGGATGATCTACAATCGTGCTACTGATTCTTTAAGCCTGCCTGATTATTTGATCCTGATGGGAGATGGATCGTACGATTACAAGGACATCGAACCGAACAACACCAACCTGGTTCCTACGTATCAAAGCCCTGCCTCTTTGAATCCATTGAGTTCGTATGTTACGGATGATTATTTTGGATTTTTGGACGACACAGAGGGTCCGGGGATCAGCGGTTCAGACAATATGGACATTGCTATAGGTCGCTTCCCGGTTACAACCCCGGAGCAAGCCGGTGATATTATCAATAAGATGATTCATTACTATTCTAATGTTTCTACCGGACAATCCGCTGTATTTGGAAATTGGCGCAACGTGATTTGCTTCGTTGGTGATGATGAGGACGATACGCTGCACATGGGTCAGGCTGATGATCTTGCAGATTATTTCGAAGACTATCATCGTGACTATAATATTGATAAGATCTTTCTGGATGCTTATCAGCAGCAATCCACACCCGGAGGCAGCCGCTATCCTGACGTGAACGAAGCAATCAATCGCAGGATGTTTTCCGGAGCTTTAATTATGAACTACACCGGGCATGGCGGCATCAACGGGTGGGCGCATGAGCGTATTCTCGATGTCAACATGATAAACTCATGGGAAAACTTCGACAAACTGCCGCTGTTCGTGACTGCCACCTGTGAATTCAGCAAGTTTGACGAACCCGGTATAATTTCTGCCGGTGAAATGGTTCTTCTTAATCCCAAGGGAGGAGCAATTGCTATGGTCACCACCACCAGATTGGTTTTCGCACATTCAAACTTCGAGATCAACAATAATTTTCTTAGGGATGCGTTTACACCGCTCACAGACCGGATGCCGACCGTTGGGGAAGCTGTTATGAATACCAAAAACAAGAACATAGATTTGACAAATAAGCGCAAATTCATCCTGCTTGGCGACCCTTCGCTTACGCTGGCTTATCCAAGGTATAATGTGGTGACAACTGAAATAAACCAAACTGGTCTTGCAGATGACACATTGAAGGCGCTTAAAAAAATCGGCATCAGGGGTGAGGTAAGGGGAGATAATAATATTGTGATGAGTGATTTTCACGGAGTGGTTTATTCAACGATATACGACAAATCGGTTTCCGTGACTACTCTGAAAAATGATGAGGGCGAGCCAGCCTTCAATTTCAACCTCCAGAGAAGCATCATTTACAACGGAAAGGCAAGTGTTGACAGCGGCAGGTTCTTTTTTGAATTCATTGTGCCGAAAGATATTGCCTATAATATCGGGCTTGGAAAAATCAGTTACTACAGCGACAATGGTTTGATTGATGCCAATGGCTACACAGAAGTTCCTATTGGCGGAACGGCTTCAGATTTTGAAGCAGACGGTGACGGGCCGGAACTGGAAGTATTCATGAATGACGAAAAATTCGTTTTCGGAGGCATCACGAACCAAAATCCCCTGTTGCTCGTAAAAATGTATGACCTGAGCGGTATCAATACAGTTGGAACGGGGATAGGGCACGATCTTACCGCAGTGCTGGACGGCAATTCTCAAAAAACCTTCGTTTTGAACGAATACTACGAAGCTGACTTGAACAGCTACAAAACCGGAAAAGTGGAGTACCCCCTCGAAAATCTTGAGGAAGGCAGACATTCCATAGCTGTAAAGGCATGGGATACTTATAACAATTCTTCAGAAGGCTATACGGAATTTGTTGTGGCCGATGATGCTGAAATTGCACTGAGCCATGTGCTGAACTATCCGAATCCTTTCACCACTAACACGAGGTTCTTCTTTGAGCACAACAGGCCAGGTGAGAATTTAACTGTGACCATCAGGATCATGACGGTTTCAGGAAAAGTGGTGAAGACGATCAGCCAGGAAGTGTTTACGGATGGTTTCAGGGTAGATAATATCTCGTGGGACGGGTTGGATGAATACGGAGATGAGATTGGAAGGGGCGTTTACGTTTATAAGCTGAACGTGCGCACCCCTGACGGTACCTCAGCTCATGAA
>CAYOYI010000055.1:0-1329 GCA_964408105.1 uncultured Chitinophagaceae bacterium
GAATGTGGGAATTGGAACAACCTCACCGAATTCCACGTCAATACTGGAGATAAGTTCCAGCACTTCAGGAATCCTGATTCCAAGAATGACTACCACACAGCGTCTTGCGATAAGTAACCCTGCAACCGGCCTTGAAGTTTTTGATTTGACTGCCGGAGTAAAGATGTTTTATAACGGCCAGCGATGGCTTGAGGTTGGCGCTGATCCTATTGGAACGATTCAAGCATTTCATAAATCATTAGCAGGCACTCCCACCCTTCCATGGGGATGGGCTGAATGCAATGGACAAACTTTGACAGATGCAGAATCTCCGTACAGTGGCACTGCACTTCCAAATCTAAACGCAACATTCACCACCGAGGCAGGCACAACTTCTTCATTTGGATTGTTCCTGAGAGGTGGAACCACCAGCGGTTCAGTTTCTTCAGATCAGACAAATACACTTATGGATTTCGATTATGAATCAAATAATAATAGTTGCTGCGGAACATACTCAGTTCCGGTGAATGGCACTTACAGCCAATTGATAAGATTTGAAGGAAATCCCGATCAAAACCATGGGCTCAGGATGAGAAATCGCGGAGTAGAAACTTATCCCGGGAATATGACGGTGGTTTGGATCATACGCGTTAAATAGGATTTCACCTTTTCGCGAACGAACATAGCGGCAAAAGCAAAAACGGTAGCGCAATACTTCGGTACCTCACAATCGCTCCCACATTCGGCACGATATAGCCGATCAATATTAAAAGGCATATTGCGAAAACGAAGCACCAAAGGGTGAAAGGTGTAATTCTCGGTCTTTTATAAAAAAACGGAATTAGGACAAAAGCTGACATTATAACTCCGTTCTCAATCATTGTCATAACATGTGATAACGAGTCGGAAGAGATAAAAAACGGTCCAAGCAAACTGTTACTGATGGCAGCGGGCAGATTTTTGAGTAAACAAATAAAGTCCGCATCAAAATGCGGAGTTGATATTTGTGTATTCCCAGCGCTGATGACCATGAACTGGCTTTGTTTGAAAGCTATCATTTCCAAAAAATTTTTTCCATCAAAAAGCGGCAGCGAATGTCCGATCATCAGAGGAATTAAATACGCGAGCGGAATTAGCCAAGAAAGACTCGCCCGCTTATAAGTCACCGCAAACGCAATCAACCCCGGAATGATGAGCAGGAAAACAAAATCACGAATCAGGTAAATTAACAGCGCTCCAACAAACAACGGCAGGAGCGACTGAAATTTGGGCTTGCTTAAAAAGGCTACAGAACCATAAAAAAACATTCCAAGGCTGAATAGCAGCAACCCCTCCTTATGTACTCCTGAA
>CAYOYI010000055.1:1339-7083 GCA_964408105.1 uncultured Chitinophagaceae bacterium
ACCCCAAAACAAAACTGAGGGGATAAAAAATACTACGGCTGTTAACAACATTGATTTACCCAGCATCATCTCGCCCGCGCGATAAAGCCACACCAACCCAAGCAAAGACAAAAACGCCATGAAAACCGCATGAACATAGAATTCTCCAAACGAAAACAACCTCACTAAAGCATTGAATCTAACTACCATATAGCCACTTGAGTTTCCCCAATGCCCCATGGCTTTCACTTCCGGCTTGATGAATTCAGGTATTCTGCCCCCATTCGGGCCCAATGTGAGATAAAGGAACTTACCGGGCTCTTCAGGAAGCGTCTGGAAGATGTAATTTGAATCGCGGAAATAATAGTGAGTGTCACCCCCTCCGTAATCTCTTATATGCAGGTAGCTGTAGTATAAGCCCATGAAAGCTTTTACCACAAAAACAGTCATTAATAAGAACCGTGAAACACCCTCTAATTTGAAGAATCGCAAGCGGAAAATCAGAAACGAAAAAACTGCGATGTAAATAGCGACAAGGAACATCAATTGCTTAATTCGGATGGTTTCAGGACATCTAAATTAAAACCGTTCAAGTTACATTTTTACAACTATAATTTTATTAAATCACCCGTCCCTCGTCCCGTGCCCCTTGTCCCTCCTAAATTTGGGCTTAAAACTTAACAACGCGGAGAGTTTTTACATCATCACGTGTACCGATACGGCAGAGGTAAACCCCTCTTTGAAGAAGATCTAAATTGTAAAAATCAAACTGATGAAATCTCAAATCCCTGATGGTGCGCTCCTGGCGTGAAACTATTCTTCCCATGGCATCAACGAGCTCCACGAAGTAAGCGCCTTCATTCCGCGCAAACACCATCACATGCATCTGATCATCAAACGGATTCGGGAAAGCAAGCGGTGCGTATTCTCTTGAATACGGAAGCCCCTCTTCTTCGAGCATTCTTAAAAATGAAAGTCTGAAATCCGCCAAACCATTGCCAATGGAATCATTGGGATTTGCAACGACTGAACTGCTTTGAATGATCTGTTCAATAATTTGTTGCGCTGTCTTGTCTTCATACGCCTGCCACAAACATGCTGCAAGCCCCGCAATGATCGGTGATGCGAAGGATGTTCCGTTACCGGTGCTGAGGTTGCCGCTGTAATTCGAATGAACCACATCTTTCCCCTGTGCAGAAACATCAGGCTTCACCCTGCCATCGTATGTCGGCCCGCGCGAGCTGAAGTTCGTTACGGTCTTTTGCGCATCCACAGCACCAACTGACAACACATCAACTGCATCTGCCGGAGCACTGATATACCGCCATGATGAATTTCCCTGGTTTCCAGCGCTCGTAACAACGATCATACCCTTGCCTGCTGCAATATTTGCGGAGCGCGTTACCACCGATGTGCTTCCATCCATGCTTGCATACGTGTAATTCATCAACGTATCATCAAATCTTGAATATCCCAATGAGGAATTAATCACATCAGCTCCCATGCTGTCGGCAAATTCCGCACCTGCCGCCCAGTTGTATTCTTCAATGCGATATTCCGAACGTCCTTCCTCTGTTCTTAACAATAAATACTCAGCTCCTGGTGCCGTTCCGTACAATTCTCCAGGCATATTGCCACCTATTATTGATAGCACCGACATGCCGTGCGTGCTTTCAGTGTAAATGCTGTCATCCTCTCCATCCACAAAATCCTTCACCGCAAGAATTTTATTATTGAAACGCAAACTATCGAATGCCGGAAACGAATCCACCTTATAAAAGCCGGCATCGAGTACCGCGATCATCATGCCTTCACCTCTGAATCCATGCTCATGCAGGTACTCCCCATTCAGCATGTTGATCTGGTTGAAGGATGTTCCGTACAACTCTTCATCAAAAAGCAAATTCGGAGTGAGCACCGGTGATGTGATCATTGGAATGGATTCTATACCGGATGTATCTGACGTATCAGGAATGGTGTAAGCAGCAACAGGTATTACTTCCTTTACAAAACTGAAGGTGGCGATTTTCTGCAACGCTATCGTATCCGTTGTTTCAACCGCAATCCCA
This sequence comes from uncultured Chitinophagaceae bacterium, assembly GCA_964408105.1. Classification (GTDB taxonomy): domain Bacteria; phylum Bacteroidota; class Bacteroidia; order Chitinophagales; family CAIOSU01; genus BPHB01. The sequence goes on from CAYOYI010000055.1 coordinate 3,388, forward strand.
TTCAACCATTTTGACCTAATGAGCAACTTAACTCCTGCAGAAAGCACACTATCAACATAAGCCGGAGTGACCGGAAGGTCCGTTGAATCAATTGAAATGCGCTGTTCCACCCTTCGCTCGATTGAGCGGGGCGAAAGGAATTCATTCGGACGCTTGAGTGAATATGGATTATTGTCTTTATCCGAGAACTGCACCCAATACTTGTGATACGCCACAGAATCCAGCGGCTCGCGTGCAAGCGCGGAAAAGCAGATCAATGGAAGAATTAAAAAACGATACATCAATTATTCCTGGCCGTATTCAACTATTGTCATCGTGAAGATAAACCCGAAATCAGGGTCCGTCCACGGGCGGCTAATATCGCCTTTGCTTTTGTCAAGGGCAAGAAAGTATTTATAGATCAGACCAACGTTCTTGGCATATTTCTCCACTGAGTTCACTTTCTGGATGAGTGATTCCTCATCTTGCTGAAGAACGGTGAGCGTTGAATCAAATTGCAACTGACCTATGATCATCGGCACGTCCAATTCCGTAACGGTATATTCCCACGGAATAGGTTTCCAAAACCACCAGTTATCGTCTTCATTCACATATTTATTCCCGTCCCACGTTTGATCTTTTTTCGGAGGAAACAGCAGCTTCACAAATTTCACGTTCTCCTCACTTACCTCAAGCGTATTCGTTGTCGGAACGAACGACCATACATCTATAAGCGACCACGGCTGTGACTCATCCGCTCTTTTGTAGCGCACCAGGCGGTAAGCTTCACGCCCCTCGTTGTCGGGAAATGTTGAATCAATGACATGCTTCACCTGGTAATGAAATGAATCAACCGAGCTTGTATTGTCGTTATAAACTATCGAGTCAACATTATAAATAACATAATGCCCCAATTCAGCCGGATAATATCCATACTTATAATCAATCTCAAAATCACTCGTCTCATCACAAGCCGAAAACATCAGCAGCATTCCCAAAGCAAAACATAAAGCCGAAATCTTTGAAATTCTATTCATTGCCCTTTGCTTATTGCCAATTGCCATTTATCATTATCAACTTTCAATTATCAATTACCTCCTGAATTATCCCCCCTCCCACTACATCATCACCTTCATAGATCACTGCCGACTGCCCGGGAGAGATCGCTCTCACCTTTGTATAAAATTCAACTCTTAAACGCTCTCCTTCATTGTAAATTTTGCTCATCGCCCCGACATCATTGTATCTAATAGTCGTCAATGCCTCCATGCCGTCAGGCACCTTGTCATATTTCACTGAGTTGAGCTTCCCGACATACATCGCGCTATGCCTCAACTCCTCTTCATAACCCAACACCACCGTATTTGTTTCCGGGATGATCTCCGTCACATACATCGGCTCGCCTGTCGCTACGCCTAACCCGCGCCTCTGCCCAATGGTATAAAACGGGTATCCTTCATGCTTTCCAAGAACAGCTCCGCTCCTGTTTACGAAATTTCCGCCCCTAACGTTTTCCTCGAGGTTTTTCACCCTCCTTTTCAGGAACCCCCGGTAATCATTATCAGGCACGAAACATATCTCATAACTCTCGCTCTTCTTCGCCAGTTCCTTATAGCCCCAGTCTTCAGCCATCCTGCGTATCTCCGGCTTGTGATAATCCGCCAGCGGAAATATCGTGCGGCTCAAACATTCCTGGCTCACGCCCCATAGCACATACGACTGGTCCTTATCTTCATCAAGCCCGCGCGAGATCACATACCTGCCGTGCTCCTTGCGCAGCCGCGCATAATGCCCGGTGGCGATATACTCGCAGCCCATCGCATCGGCCCTGCGCAGCAGCGACTCCCACTTGATGTGCGTGTTGCACAGCACACACGGATTGGGTGTGCGCCCCGCGAGGTATTCCTCTACGAAATTGTCAATCACGTAATCGCCAAACTCGCTGCGGATGTCAATGATATAATGCGGGAAGCCCATATCCACCGCCACCTGCCGCGCATCATTGATGGAATCAAGACTGCAGCAGCCCGTCTCCTTCTTTGTCCCTCCGGAGTTCGCATAATCCCACGTCTTCATGGTGATGCCAACCACGTCATAGCCCTGCTGCTTCAGCAACACTGCCGCCACCGTGCTGTCAATGCCACCGCTCATGGCAACCAATACTTTCTTTCGCTTCGTCATTTTAGCTTTTGTGGAAATGTAAAGTTAGGCTATTGCCGCTGTTGCGGAGGGAGGTGTTGCGTACTGACTTCGTTTCGTTATCGCTCTCACTGGTAGCTACGCTGATGTGTCGGATTTTAAATCCTCAGCAGTTTTCAGCCGGATTGCAAATATTGCAAATCCGGCAGAGCATCGGTGCCATCAGACCCCGCAATGAGCGTGGTGGGATAAAACACGCATTTTATTATTTGGGCATTAGAAAATCAACGCCCCTTTCCGCGATGGAGAGGGGCGTTGCTTGTTTTGACATTCATTGTGGCCGGTGAGGACCCTACGCCTCGATTCTCGCCAGGTTTTGGGGAAAAGCGGAATGGCGATCACGTATTTAAAAAATACTTTTAAGCGGTTTTTTCCTCTTTTTTGAAACCCATTCTTTGTACAAAGAAACCCAGGCCGGCACCAATCACTGCGGCAACCGCTTCACTGGCTTGTTCATCAATTATTTTTTTAATCCAGTTCCAAAGGTTTACATACCATGGGATCTCCTGCTCAGCAACGTAAACGTTTTTCCGCATCAAGATCTCTCTATCAACATTAAAATCATGGTGGGTCGTATCCTCACCGTTGATAACAATCCGCTCCAGTTTCCAGTTGGCAAGCGCCTCGATACTTGAAAGTCCTGCCCTTATCCCTTCTATTGTAAAATGCCATTTGTACTGTCTTCCTGATTCTATGGCAAACTCGGTGTTGGTTGCATCTTCTTTCACCCGGATATTTTCATTAGGGCATGTCAATTCAACCTTGAGATGGGTTGCATAACTGGGAATGTCCACCATTTTAATTCTCTTAATTTGAACCTGCTGATTGGAAACCACATCATTAACGTAGATCTCCGCTTCAAGGATTTGTGTTTCGCTTGAATCGCTAAAATTGATACTCACCAGAACACTGTTAAGTGAATCTATCCAAATCGAGTCCGGACAGTTCCAATATGCTGCTGCTCTCATCGCCTCATCGAGGTTTACCTCCTTCACCGAAGCTTTCTCGATTATATGCTCTTTAGGCATTTGCTTAAGCTGCTGTTTTAACTCTTGCAAACTGCTCTCCTGCATCAATAGCTTTCGTTTGCCATAGCTGGCTTCGCTTTCGGCACTTTTTAATCTGCTTTGCGTTTCATAGTAGTCCAAATACACCTGCTTTAAGCTGTCATCGAGCAGTTCTATCGCCATTTCAGCTTCCATAGCATGTATAACTGACGAATCGAGCTTTGTATCCCTGATACTTAGGCTATCCAATAAAGATCCAAAACATTCTGTCTCTGTATATTTCTTATTCCTATCAATATCGGAACATTCGGAATTCAAATTCTTATAAAAGGATTTCATAAATTTCCTGGAATAACAACCGTAAAAAGACATTGAAAGAATCAAACAAGCAGTTGTTAGCAAGATGACAGTTGACCGTTTGAAATAACTGTTCATGGTATAAGAAATGGATTATTCGTAAAACTCATATAGACCTGCCGTCTAATCTCTAAAAAAATTCCATATCTCCCAA
>CAYOYI010000055.1:7093-14205 GCA_964408105.1 uncultured Chitinophagaceae bacterium
GACACTTTGCGTAGTCATATCGGTATAAAAACCGATGCCGTAATATTCATATTATTTTGGCTACACCGGTCAAGGCCGTTGGTATGATTGGCTTTGGAGAAAATATGCGAGTTAGCAACCGGGGTTACATTTTTATGTTTTCCCTAATGAATTTTTTTAAAAAATTTCACCGAATATCCTGGTGTTGATCCGCTGCTCCAAGACAAAGCCAGAAAGACGGATGGGAAAAGCAGAAGCCGAAGCCTGCCTCCGGTCCCCTGTTCCAGGAAAACTTCTAACATCTTATTAGTAAGTTTGCAGCCCGCAAAACAAGACTCATAGTGGATCGGAATACAGTTATTGGGATTGTGCTGATCGGCATACTGCTGGTGGTTTACAGCATGTATAATATGAAGGAGGCCGAAAAACGGCAAAAGGCGCTGCGCGAGCAGCAGATTGCCGATTCGCTGAATGCCCCTATCCCACCGCCCTCCTCGACATATATTGACAGCCCGGAAGACACGGCACATGCAAGCAATGGCACCGGAGCGACAACAGCCATCCCTGACAGCGCCAAACAAGCGGAGACGCACATGCAGGATTATGGTCAGTTTTATGCGGCAGCCACCGGCACCGAGCAACTGACTACGCTGGAAAACGAACAATTAAAGATCGTTCTGAGCAATAAAGGGGCAAGGGTGAAGAGCGTGGAGGTGAAAGGCTACGTGACCCACGATTCCCTGCCATTGATGCTGTTTGATAATGACGAGAACCAAACCAACCTGCAGTTTTTCATCAACAATAACAGGGTGATCAATACCAAGGATATGTTCTTTGAGGTTGATGAGAACGCTGATGAGGTTGTATTCAGGCTTCCTGCAGGCGAAGGGCAATACCTCGAGCAGCGATATTCATTTAACCCGGATAAGAAATACTTAGTGGATTATTCGGTGAAGATGGTTGGATTCAACTCCATCATTCCCGCCAATGCAAAGTACCTGAATCTGCACGTCAAGCGTGATCTCAGGCAACTGGAAAAAAGCCACGAGAGCGAAAACAGATATACCGCCCTCTTCTATAAATACAAAAGCGATGATGTAAGCAGCCTTTCTGCCACCGGTGATGCGGAGGAATCGCTGACCACCTCCTTCACCTGGGTATCATTCAACCAGCAATTTTTTAATTCCACGCTGATCAATCCGCAGGGATTTACTAACGGAACGCTGAAGTCCCACACGTTTGAAAAACCAAACGTCCATGAGGGGCTTCATTACCTGAAAACAATGGAAGCTTCGCTGGTGATACCATTCAGCGGCAATGCTGAACAAGAGTATGCAATGGGCTACTATTTCGGCCCTAACCATTATCAAACACTTCGCAAGCTCGACATTGAGCTGGATAACATCGTGATGGTAACAGGATTCATGTCATGGGTTTCGGTCATCAACAAATGGATCATCATTCCGGTATTTAATTTCCTTGAGCGTTACATTTCCAATTATGGAATTATAATCCTTATACTCACGCTGCTTATCAAAATCATATTCTATCCGCTTTCTTACAAATCGTTTAAATCAATGGCGATGATGAAAGCATTGCAGCCGGAGATCAATGCTTTGAAAGAAAAATATAAAGACGATCAGCAAAAGTTTGCCACAGAGCAATGGAAGCTATTTCAAAGTGCCGGTGCAAGTCCGCTGGGGGGATGTATTCCCCAATTGCTTCAATTTCCGATCCTCATCGCGATGTACTACTTCTTTCCTACCTCAATCGAGCTGAGGCAGGAAAGCTTTTTATGGGCAAATGACCTTTCCACTTATGATTCCATTCTAAATCTGCCTTTTACCATTCCATTTTATGGCGATCACGTGAGCCTGTTTACCTTACTGATGACCGTTACTTCGATCATCTACGCTGTGACTCAACCACAGATGAACGCAGGGCAGCCCGGAATGAAATACCTGCCTTATATCTTCCCCATCATGCTGCTCGGTATATTCAACAATTTCCCGGCAGCTTTGACTTACTATTATTTCCTGACTAACCTATTAAGCTATTTACAGCAATGGGGAACAAAAAAATTCCTGATCAATGAAGACGATCTGCATAAGAAGATACAGGAAAACAAAAAGAAGCCCGTGAAGAAATCCAAGTGGCAGCAACGGCTGGAAGACATGGCCAAGCAACAACGGGAAATACAAAAGCAAAGGAAAAAATAACCTACCTTGCCTTTTTCTTAGCCGGGAAAAGCATCTTATAAGCCACCTCCACCTCACCTTTTGAGATAGCGCCCAATCTGTTTCGCAGCATCTGGCGTTTAAGCGGCTTTATCCGGTCAGTAAACAAAACGCCTTCAATATGGTCGTATTCGTGCTGGATGATGCGAGCGGTTATCCCGGTGAATTCCTTTTCATGTTGCTTGTAAGCCTGGTCGAAGTAGCGAATAATGATTGTGTCATCCCTTTGCACGTCTTCCCTGATACCCGGGATGCTGAGACATCCTTCCTCGTAGATCCATTTCTTGCCGTATTCTTTGATCATTTGCGGGTTGATGAATGCCTGCTTGATCGGTTCTCCTGTGAACTTTACTTCGTCCTTCCCTTCTCCGTTACCGTTTTTATTCTCTTCTTGTTCCTTGAATAATTGCTCACTGTCCACCACAAACAGGCGAAGGGATTCTCCAATCTGCGGAGCTGCCAGGCCTACTCCAGGAGCATTGTACATCGTCTCGAACATATTGTCAATTAGCTCTTTAAGCTCAACTTCTTCCAGTTCTACCTCCTCTGTTTTTTTTCTTAAAACCGGATCACCATAAGCTACTATCGGTAATATCATTGATTCGATTGTTGTAAATAACTCTGCAAAATTAAGGTGGCGCTGATTTTATCGAGGTTTTCTTTTTGCTGCCTGTCTTTCTTTTTGTAATTCCCTGCAAACAACGTTTGAGCAGCCATTTTTGAAGTGAACCGCTCATCAACTTTCATTACCGGTATTGCAGGAAATACTTTTTTCAAAGATTCTATAAATCCTAAAACAAGATTGGTAGCATCCGTGGGCTTTCCGTCAAGCCTCTTAGGCTCACCGACCACGAAACAATCAACCTGCTCTTTTGCCAAATAGTTCTTCAGAAAAGAAATGACGTCTTTTGATTCTACAGTAGTCAGGGCGGTGGCAATGATTCTGTTGGGATCGGTTACCGCCAGTCCGGTACGTTTACCGCCATAATCTATTGCCAGTATTCTGCCCATGGTTTTGTTATCGGTTACGGTTATCTGTTAATCGGTTAAAAGTATCAGCAACATAACCTTTAACTCTTAGCATTTAACCATCAACTACCCCAAAAAATAAAAAACCGCCCAATCGAGCGGTTTTCATTTATCTGTAATGCTCCTTTTAATTTTCTTCTTCAGCTTCAGTTTTCTTTTTGCGCTTTGGCTTTTCTGCAACTTCACCTTCTTCAGCAGCACTTGTCACAGCTTCAACGACAGGAGCTTCTTCTACAGCTTTTTTCTTAGGAGCAGGTTTTGCCGGAGCATCATCTGTTTGTACCGGTACTACATTGACGTAGCAACGATCATTCTTTCTCCAGCGGAATTCAACTGTCCCTTCAGTCATTGCAAAGATTGTGTAATCCTTACCCAAACCAACTCCGTTACCGGGATGGAATTTGGTGCCACGCTGGCGCACGATAATATTGCCGGGGATAGCGTGCTGTCCGCCATATAGCTTCACACCCAACCGTTTACTGTGGGAATCCCGGCCGTTGGCGGTACTACCTTCACCTTTCTTATGTGCCATTTCTTTTAGACTTTAATTTTTTGATCCTTATCAGGAAATTGATTCGATTGAAATTTTGGTGAATTGCTGGCGATGACCATTCTTCACCTTATATCCTTTGCGCCTTTTCTTCTTGAAAACAATGACCTTGTCACCTTTCAGATGCTCAAGTATTTTGGCATTGACCTTTGACTTATCAATAGTTGGCTTTCCTACCGTAACCTTTCCCCCATCTTCTTTAAGCAAAACCTTATCGAAGCTTACCTTATCTCCTTCCTTTCCTTCAAGCCTGTGGACGAAAAGTTCCTGCCCCTTTGTGACCTTGAACTGTTGTCCTGCGATTTCTACTATAGCGTTCATTTTTAAACCCTTTAAAAAAGTGGACGGCAAAGATACGGTGAGAATGTGAAATTCACAAGTGCTAAAATGACAATATTATAACCCCTTTACATGCTCAGTGAAGTTGAACCACTCCAATTCAAAGCCATTTGAGTTGTAGAATACCTTATAGAGTGAAAGGTTTTGGTGAGGATAGTCGTCCATTTGGCTAAGGTCCTTATTCAACATCGTGCATAAAAGAGAGCGGATGGCCCGGCCATGACTGCAAATAAGAATTTTACTTTCAGGCGCAGGTTTCAAAACGTCATCGATGAATTTTAACTGTCGCTGCTGCAGTTCAAACGGACTTTCACCTCCGGGAATCTTCTCGTGATAATCGCCATTTCGCCATTTCGCCAGCATAACCTGGTAGGTTTTTGACGTCTGAGAGTCAGGAAGTCTCCCTTCATAAATCCCCCAGCTTATTTCATCAAGATCATGATGCTCCCTTGTGATAAATCCAGATTTAATAAATGGCTCAACGGTTTGCTTTGCCCTTGTAAGAGATGAGGTATAAATGACTTCGAATCCTTCTTTTGAAAAGCGCTCGTAGAATGCCAGCGCCTGCTTCCTTCCCTTTTCATTCAGATGGGCATCTACTCCCCTGCCCTGAACGATACCGTTTTTATTCAAATCAGTTTCTCCATGCCTTACAATATAGATTTCCTTCTTCATGATGTATCCCGAATAAATTGTTAAACCAAAGCGTGTTCAGGATATGCCATCGAAAAAAGTGTTTCCTTCATTCCAATCCTGCGTTCGATGGCATATCTTTACGCTCGCTTTCAACAAAATTAATCCGACCTGAAATGCCTTCAACTGAGAATGTGGTGAATTTGCTTGGGCTGGCTGAAGAATGTCAGAAAAGGCATTTGCATTTTGCTCTTTATCGGTTGCCCGGTGAAAAGCAGCGCCACATGGTTCTTCAACAGGGCCATGATCTGAATACCATTGGCAAGAATGATAGCCTCATTGCAGAAAAGGGTTTTGCTTTCCTGCCATTTGCCGGTTCAGAAATGCCCGGAGTATTGATAAAGCAGGATTTTCTTCTTACCGATGATGAAATTTCAGAAGAAGCTTTGATCGGAATTCTAAGAAAAGTAGGATTTTCAAAAAATGGTTTTCAGCGCCAGCATCCTCATTACACAACCAAAGAAGAATATTGTGAAGAAGTCGAATCAGTAATCTCCGAAATCCGACAAGGCGTGTTGAAAAAGGCAGTATTATCCAGAGCTTATGAGTATCGGGTAGAGGATGAATTTTCCTCAGTTGCTTTTTTCACCCAGTTGGAAAAGCTTTATCCCAATGCTTTTGTTTATCTGGTGAATTTGCCTCATACAGGATTATGGATTGGTGCCAGTCCTGAATTACTGGTTGAGGTTCAAAATGACACTTTGAGAACAGTTTCACTTGCCGGAACGAAAAAAATCGAAGTTGCGGATGATTTTGATTGGGGAACCAAAGAACTGCAGGAACAGAAATTAGTGACCGACTACATCCGTGGTTGTCTCCAAAAATATTTTGATGATGCAGTGGAAATTCAGGGTCCCGAAACTGTTAAAGCAGGACCATTGGAACACTTGAAAACTACATTCAAAGTAAAATCTACCAAAAAGGAGATTGAAACGGTGTTCGATAAATTATTAGCAGACCTGCAGCCAACTCCGGCCGTTGCAGGAATTCCTAAGCAAGAAGCTCTTGAATTGATTAAGAATCTTGAGAACTATGATCGATCATATTACTCCGGTTTTTTAGGGCCGGTCAACATGAACGACTCCACTAATCTCTTTGTAAACCTTCGTTGCCTGGAAGTATTGCGTGACGGACTTGTGCTTTATGTCGGAGCGGGCATAACAGAAGATTCTGACCCGGATGCCGAATGGGAGGAAACTCAATTGAAAGCTAAAACTCTTCTGAACGCACTTTAAATCTTCCTTTGCTGAACACCGATAAGATCTGGATTCGTGACGTTGCTGAAATCTGTGCGGCAAAGGGAATTGATAAAGCCATTATTTCTCCGGGTTCTCGTTCTGCACCTTTAGTAATAGCCTTGACACGTCAACCTAAAATTGAGTGTATTCCCATCGTTGATGAACGTGCTGCTGCCTTTTTTGCTTTGGGAATTGCACAACAAACGAGCAAACCGGTAGCAATCGTCTGCACATCAGGTTCAGCAGCCTTAAACTTCGCTCCCGCAATTGTTGAAGCATATCATCAGAGGATTCCTTTAGTGGTGTTTACTGCTGATCGCCCGGATGAATTTGTAGATCAGCGGGACGGACAAACTATAAGACAGCGAGATATTTATGCAAACTACATTCGAAAAAGTTTTCAGCTTCCGGTTGAATGTAATTCGGAAGATGACCGCTGGTATTCCGCCAGAATGATTTCTGAAGCAATTAATGTTTCAACTCAACCTATCCCCGGACCTGTACATGTGAACGTACCGCTGCGTGAACCATTACATGCAATTGTAGAAAATAAAACTTACCAGAGACCAAAAATCATCGGTCAAACTCATGTTGAAATCTCTCTTCCAAAAAAAGAACAGGATATCCTCAAAAAACAATGGTCTTCGTTTGGTAAAAAATTGGTAATAGTCGGAACAAATCCAATCAATAGGCAACTTCAAGCTCTCGTTAGCAAAATCTCGAAAGATACATCAGTAGTTGTTTTAGCAGAAACCACTTCAAATGTTCCCGGTAGAAATATAATTCAATGTATTGACTCCACTTTAGAAGCAATCACCAAGGAAGAACGTCCATCTTACAAACCGCAATTGTTAGCTACAATCGGAGGCGAAATCGTATCGAAAAAAATAAAAGCATTCCTTCGCACAAATGCTCCTATGGAACATTGGCACATTGATCCAAGCGGAGAGGTGGTAGATACTTTTAAATGTCTTACTAATGTGATCGCTGTGAGCGGAGGATATTTTTTCAGTCTTATAAATAATGTAAAATCTAAAAAGTCAGATT
>CAYOYI010000056.1:0-14146 GCA_964408105.1 uncultured Chitinophagaceae bacterium
AAAATGGTTCGACTCCGCTCACCATGACAACGCGTGATTAAATTTTGTTCTATACCAACTGAGTTCTTTTCTTTTCGCGCTTGACATCTAACTTCTATTTTTGATTCTAATGTACAAGCTGCTTGTCCGCCCTCTGCTTTTTCTCCTCCCACCGGAAACGGCTCACAATTTCACTCTGAAGATATTTCAGCTCATTTTAAAAATTCCATTTGCAAAAAGCTTATTCAAAGCTTTCTATTCTCCAAAGAACGGATCACCAAAAAATGTTTTCGAGCTTACTTTCCCAAACCATGTTGGCCTGGCAGCAGGTTTCGACAAGAATGCAAAATATATAGATGAGCTATCATGCCTCGGATTTGGATTCATTGAGATCGGGACGGTGACTCCCCTGCCCCAGCCCGGCAACGATAAGCCGCGATTGTTCCGGCTGTCAAAAGACCAAGCTCTTATCAACAGGATGGGATTCAACAATGATGGTGCTAATGCGATCGTGGCAAGGCTGAAGAAAAGGAAAAGCAATATCATTATCGGAGGCAACATTGGAAAAAACAAAATCACGCCCAATGAAAATGCAGCGGATGATTATGTGAAATGCTTTGAGAAGCTGTTTGATTATGTAGATTATTTTGTAGTGAACGTCAGCTCGCCCAACACTCCGGGCTTGCGCGAATTGCAGGACAAGGGCCCTCTGCTTGAAATACTTAATGCTCTGCAATCAAAAAACAATTCAAAATCCAAACGAAAACCGATCCTGCTGAAAATTGCCCCTGACTTGAGCACTGAGCAGCTTGATGATATAATTGAGATCACCCGAGAATCTAAAATTGACGGCCTGGTAGCAACGAATACCACCATCTCCCGGGACCACCTGAAAACTGACAAAAGCATTATTGACTCTTGCGGAGCAGGCGGGTTGAGCGGTGCCCCGGTAAATGAACGAGCCTCCGCTGTGATTAAATACCTCTCATCGCGAACCAAACTGCCCATCATTGGCGTGGGAGGAATAATGACAAACCACCATGCTCAGGAAAAAATAAATGCGGGTGCATCCTTGCTTCAGGTTTACACCGGTTTTATTTATGAAGGTCCGGGCATTGTAAAGGAAATTTTAAAAACATGACCAACCAATGATAATAATTTCGCAAAAATGAGACCACGGCCTCTGTTGATATTTTACCTGCTGGTTATTTACGTGTTCGCCTCATTCACGTGGTGGTCATTCCTCTTGTTGCAAAAGAACAAGATCGCTTTTGATGAGCGAATTAAACTGGAAGTGATCCGGTATAATCGCTCCAATAATCTTCCGGAAACCAGCGAGGAATACCTTCAAACGAAAGCCAGCAATCAAATAAAAAAACAGTACGAGAGACAAAAGTGGATGATCGTCAGTGAAGGAGCGGTTTTTCTTCTGCTGCTGGCTGCAGGGTCCATAAGATTGTGGCAAACATTTCGAAAGGAGATCAACCTTGCACGACAGCAAAATAATTTCCTGCTGTCAATCACGCACGAATTGAAATCACCACTGGCTTCCATGAAACTTTCCCTGCAAACGCTTCTCAGGCGCATGACCTTTGAAGACAAATACAAAAAGCTTGTTACAAATTCAGTTGACGATATTGACCGCCTTAGCGCCCTTGTTGATAATATACTTTATGCCGCACGGATGGAGGATACTTCATTCTCCCTGCACAATGAACAGATTGATGTGTCAGAAACAACCCATGAAATCATTCAGAAACTGGCTTCCGCCTATAAGGATACGATAACGATCCGCGCTGATCTTGAGGAAGATATCACGCTGATAACCGATAAGATGGCATGGAGCTCGGTAATACAAAACCTTATTGAAAATGCAGTTAAATATTCACCGGATCAAAGCATTGTTGAGGTATCACTGCGAAAAGATAATGGGACAATCATCTTTGAAGTAAAAGACTCTGGTATCGGAATTTCCGCATCCGAGAGGGACAATATTTTCAAGAAATTCTATCGCATAGGCAACGAAGAAACCCGAAATACCAAGGGCACCGGCCTTGGGCTTTTCATCGTTAAGAAAATCGTTGATCTGCATAAAGGGAAAATTGTTGTGAGCGATAACAAACCCAGGGGAACAGTTTTCAAATTAAGTTTCCCAGAAAATTCGTGAGCTATACTACGCGCTTGTGAAAGCGCTGCACCTTGCGGTAGGGATACACATCAATGATCTCACCGCGGGCTTGCCGCTGCTGCATGTTTTTCCAGAATTCAACAGTGAAAATATCGCTGTGAGCTTCGAGAAATACATCACGCAACTTTCCCGGTGCGATAATGAAGCGCTTTAATTCTTCCGGGAAAATGTCATTCTCATTCACCGAATACCAGGGTTCACCAGAAGTCTCGTCTTCATCGTAGCGCGCTTCGGGCAGCTTGCGAAAGTTGCAATCGGTTATAAAACACAGCTCATCATAATCATAAAACACCACGCGCCCGTGGCGGGTAACTCCGAAATTCTTAACCAAGAGGTCACCCGGGAAAATATTTGCAGCTGCAAGCTCTTTCAACGCGTTGCCATAATCAATGATCGCTTCCCTCGCATCTTCCTCCGAGGCCTCGGTAATATAGATATTCAAGGGTATCATCTTTCGCTCGATATAGCAATGCTTAATTACCACCTTGTCATCGTCATCAAGCATGATGCTCTGTGATGCCGTACGCAGGAGTTCATCCAGTAATTCAGGGTCAAATCGTTTTTTATCATAGGCAAGATATTCAAACTCATGCGCGTCAGCGAGCCTCCCTACCCTGTCGTGTAAAAACACGATCCTGTATTTGTCCATAACGCTTTGCCGTGTGGTGTTTTTGGGCGGATCGAATTTGTCTTTGATGATCTTAAAAACAATGTTCATATTAGGCAGCGTGAACACCGACATCACCATACCCCTGATCCCGGGCGCCCATTCAAACTTGTCATCAGAATTAAAAAGGTGCTTGCTGATCTCCCTGTACAAAACCGTTTTTCCATGTTTGTCACACCCGATAGAGTTGTAAAGTTCTGATCGCCTCTTTTCCGGCATGATAGATTTAAGGAATCGCATTAGTTGCAGTGTGTTCTCGATGTCAACCAAAAAATAAGAGCGCGTGAAGCTGAAGATCACGCTTGCATCATTTGAAGTCAGCAGTATTGCGTCAATGATAATACCTGTATCAAATGGATTCAGCAACGCAAGTACCAACGGTACCGTATGCTCTCCTTTAACAATTCTTCCAATGATATAAGCTCCTTTATTGCGGAAGAAAACAGATTTAAGCAGCTCAATCCTGTCAAAACTGAAATCACCATAGTCGAGCGAAAGGCGCTCCTTGATCTGATTGCTGATTCGATGAATGTAATACTCAGGATTATCGTATTTGATAAAAAACTGGTAATCATTGAAAATCCCCTTTATAGTATCATAAGTGGAATCTTTGAATTGATAGACATGACACAAGCTGTTGTTCTCATCAATGACCGGCTCATCAAAAATCTTGACAAACTCTATTTCATCATTCACACCGCTGCTGATAAAAGTTTTTCGGATCAGGGAATTGTAGAAAGTTTCAGCGAGCTCATAATCCTTGCGCTCGCGGACTAAATTTCTGTAGAGTGGTTTCAGTTCCCGCCAGGTTTTGCGGTCATAAATATTTTCTTTCAAATGCTTTTTCAGCTCAGACAATACAACGGTTACTTCCTTCTTGTACAACTCCAGCCTCTCCTTTGAGTCATACTGAATGCCGTTCCAGTTTCTACGCTCGAAACGTGATTTTGCCCGCCTCGTTATTTCCATGAACTTGTTGCGATAATCAATGAAACCATAACATATCACTTTCGCTGCCTGTTCTATTTGCTGTTCTGACATCATTTGCGTGCGCCAAAAAATAGGAAAAGAATTTGGTTACAGCAGATATTAATACTGACGTAATATACCCTCAACCTGTGACAGGTATGACATCCCGAATAAATTCAAGTGAACGAGCAAAGGATAAAGGTTGCACAAATCCTTTCTTTGATCAAATCCTTCCTTCAAAGGATACGACTCGTTATATGCTTCGTAAAACTTTCTGTCAAAACCTCCAAACAGTGTAGTGAAAGCTATTTCCATTTCACGGTTTCCAAAATAGACAGCAGGGTCAATAATGCATGCGCTGCCAGTTTCATCAACAATGAAATTCCCGCTCCAGAGATCGCCATGTAACAGGGCAGGTTGTTCGGACGGGAAAATGGAAGGAATTCTTTTGTAAAGAGAATCAAACTGTGAGAGATGTGACTTTGAAAGGTATCTATTATCTAATGCCAATTTCACTTGATTCTCTAACCTTTCATGAATAAAGAATTCAGGCCAATCTTTATGCTGTTTGTTGGATTGCGGGAGTGAGCCTATATAATTGCCGTGATTCAATCCGAAGAATTCTCCCGCATGTTTGTGCAGTTTTGCAAGTGATCCTCCAAAGTCTTTCCAAAAAATTTTCTTTCGTGGTGCGCTCTCAACAAATTCCAATATGATGAATGATTCCGACTTATAGGCGCCCGTAGTGATTACCTTCGGCACCCTGATGGCTTTAGCCGAAGCCAGCAATTCGAGTCCGAGCGCTTCCGCTTCAAACATTCCAGGATAGAGCCTGGCGGAATTATACTTCACAAAAAATTCTCCACCGGTAGTTTTTAGTTTACCCGAATGATTGATGCAACCTCCTCCTACAGGAGTAATTGAATTAACACTGATATCTTTTTTGAAATGCTGAGAAAGTGTTTCAGCAAGATGCCGGGAGAAGTTATCAGTCAGAATAGGTTGTTTTATTCGTAAGCTGTGTATTCAATTACAAATCCAAAATCGCTATCCGTAACTATTTCAGACAATTTGATTTCCAGCGTCCTTCCTTTTTTAGCATAGCTCCATTTGAAAGTACCCTGCTCGTAATTACCAGAGCCATAAAGCTTTTCGTAATTCCGTTTGATGACGTTAAGAAATTTCTTTGCTGAATCGTTAGTTCCAAAATAAGTTTCAAGACTCCCGGTAGTAAGCTTGCCGTTGGTAAAAGCAAATGTAACATCACCAAAATCATACTTGTTATCACTGAAATAAACGGTATAGATGATTTCAAATTCATCTTCCTTAAAGACTTCCATTTTCCCCATTGCCGTTTTCACATCATCCCGAGAAACAGAAGGCTTAAATCCGTAGAGAAAAGTCCCTTTGGCTTTAAGCTTCATGGTTTTTACAATTCCTTCAGAAGTAATAATATTTTGCTGAGAATAGGCCTGAACAGTTAATAAACTTGTAACGAAAACAGTTATCAGTGATCTTGACACGATACGCATAAATTCGGGAAAAACAAGACCGGATAGATTACTTTTTCTCAAGCAAAAGCTTAAGGTTTTTCAAAGTATTGAAGGGATTATCGGTTGAGGTAAGATTGGCAACCCATTCAGGGACTGCCCCACCTGGATGCATTTGAGTGATAAAAGTAACTTCTACAAGGTCATTGCCGATGGGAATAAGTTCCCAGGTGCTTTCTGATTCCGGAACTCGGACTAACCCTTCTTTTTTAGGGAGATAAGTCGGATCGCCCACAGCCACCATTTTTACTTTTCCATCATCGGTTTTTTCAATCTTAAAGCGTGCGTTTACATCGCGGTTTGATACCGGCCAGGGAGCTTCCGCTTCGTAATAAACATAAAACTCGTTATCGGATATTTTTTTCAGCAACCTGCTGGTCTTCACGCGATCCATCCATTGATTATGATGCTCCGCATCGGTCAGCATATCAAAAACCTGCTTGATATCTGAATTGATAAACACTACGGCTTTGGATGCTTTCACATTTGACTTTTCCGATTTTCTTGTGTAAACCTTTACACCGTTTTTATCTTTTTCAAGAGTCCACCCTTCCTGAGCATGGCTTTGAATCGCAAGGGAAAAACAGAGCACCGATGCTAAAAAGCGGACTGAAATTTTGATTAGGCGATTCATAGAAACATAATTAAGAACAAATGCCTTCATAAAATGTTCCAACGGGTCAAATTATTGTCATAAAGGTGAAAAAAAATGATCACGACAAATATAATGGATAAACAACAACTTGTTTTAAACCAATCTCCGACTTATTAACTTCGCCTTGCAATGAACGAAAATGGTTTCAATGGTTTTAAGCTGAAGCGGTTTACACCTCCTCCGGTTGATTCCATCGAGGAAGTTGCTAAACCTTTACGGTTCTATTTCCGTCCTAAATTTTTTGGAATTGAGGATGTTGACGGGTCAAAGCCTGCGCTGTTTGTTACCAATCACACGATATATGGCCTCACTGACGGACTGTTATTTGGCCTCGAGCTTTTTAAAAGAAGGAACATCTTTTTGAGGCCGTTAGTGGACAATCTTCATTTTGAAATACCCGGGTGGCGTGAATGGATTCATAAGATGGGATTTGTCAGGGCAGGGCGCGAGAATTGTGCAGCGCTGATGCAGGCAGGTGAGCATGTGCTGGTCTTCCCTGGTGGCGGCAGAGAAATGTGCAAACGCAGGGGCGAGGCGTACTCCTTAATATGGAAAGACCATGTTGGTTTTGCGCGGATGGCGATTCAGTATGACTATGACATAATTCCGGTGGCACAGGTTGGCGGTGACGATGCTTTTGATATTGTAGCCGATGCCGATGACATCATGAAGTCCTGGATTGGCAGGTTCATGAAGGATTCAAAACTGGTGAAGAAATATTTGCATGGAGGTGAGAACATCCCGCCAATAACCAAGGGGCTTTTCGGATTAACCGGAATTCCCAAGCCGGTGAAACTCTATATTTCTTTTGGAGAAAGGATTGACACCTCTCGCTTCAGGCACAAGTTTGATGATGAAGAAAATTTGTGGCGTCTGCGCGATGAAGTGGAACTGGCAATGAACAAACAATTTATCGAGCTTTTGGAGATCCGGAAAAATGAGAAAAAGGGATTTTGGAGTTTGTTTGGTTAAAACTAAACTACAGCACTGAATGGAATGTACTCCTGCCAAGGATGGTCGGTTTAAAGAAGCAGCCTCTCCTAGTTAATTTCACTAAGTCTTTTATTTTCCACTTCGTTCGTAAAGAGATGAGCATGGCTCATTACTTTAGTCATTGCGTATAGGATTTGAATATTATTTAATCCGACAGCGCCTTTTAATTTACCGATCCAAACCTTGTTGATAAGTAAAGAATCCGTGGGGAAAACATTTTTTAGAAAAAATTGACTTAACTGATGAGTTCGTTTACTTTGCCTGTTGAAAAAGAGGAGGATTTTATGAGTGGGAAAAGGGAAATTCTGATGGTTGAGGATGACTCAAGCGTCAGAATGCTGTTGGAATATCTGTTGCGCGATTCCTATGGGGTTAAGGTTCAAAAAGACGGAATGGAAGGGATGTTGTGGCTGGAATCGGGCAACACGCCTGACCTTATCCTTCTTGATACCGAGATGCCACGGTTGAATGGGTTTGAATTCCTTAAAAACGTAAGAAAAAGCGGCTACTATCGAAATATTCCCGTGATCATGATGGTGGGCACCGAGCACTCCGATAATATCATCAATTACCTGCATCAGGGCGCAAATGATATCCTCATGAAGCCCTTCAATCCGAAAGATCTTTTTGAAAAAATTGATAACACACTGAATAATAGCAATTGAGATGTTAAGATACGAGGTAAACAAAGAAGCTATTTCAACCAAATCAAACGCACCGGGCTACCAATTTGAGGTACTCGAAAACAATAACATAAGAAAACTGCTTGTGCTAGGCCAATTCGGTAAGAACGTTGCCGGTGAGTTGTCTGATCACAACTACAAGTACATACAACTTAATTCAATTGAGGAAGCTGCCGCATTTCTTGACAAAGCTTCAGATTACACGGCCGAGCTTCCCACCGCCATAATTTGCGATCAGCATTTATCGGATGGGGATGCGTTTACCTTCTTTAAAAGCATACAGGCTCATCATTTTCTAAGCATCATTCCTTTTATTATCGTTTCTGATGAAAAAGATGAGTCAAAGGTGCGCGAGGCACGAAAGCTGGGGATTGATGATTATTATATTCACCCCGTAGATGCTGAAGACATGCATTCCCGCATTTCATTTCTTACGCAGTTTAAGAATGAAAAGCGGAAGATTGCCCTGTCCAATGATCTCATTTTTGATAACAGGATTTCGCTTCTGAAGCGTACAATTGATATAGCTTTAGCGTTGTCAGCACTGATCGTGCTTAGCCCGATATTGCTGTTGGTTATTTTGATTATCAAGCTGGAATCGAAAGGCCCGGCAGTGTATGTTTCAAAACGGGTAGGAACCGGTTATGATATCTTCGATCTTTACAAGTTCAGGTCAATGCGCAAAGGAGCTGATGTAGAGTTAAAAAATCTTCAGCACCTGAACCAATACAAGGAGCAAAATGCTGCGAAGGTTGACATGTCATTTTTCAAGCTGGAAAATGATCCCCGCGTTACGCGCTTCGGAAAATTCATCAGGGCTACCAGTATTGACGAAATACCCCAGCTACTTAATGTTATAAAGGGCGACATGTCCATCGTAGGAAACCGCCCTCTGCCCCTTTACGAAGCTGAACAGCTTACGAGAGATATTTGGGCAAAGCGCTTTCTTGCTCCTGCAGGCTTAACCGGCCTGTGGCAGGTTTCAAGGCGAGGCGGTGAAGAAATGTCGGTTTCTGAAAGAGTGATTCTTGACAATACTTACGCAGATTGCCACTCCTTCTGGCTTGATCTGAAAATAATGCTTAAAACGTTCCCCGCTCTCATATCAAAGATCAATAGCTGATTTTTTGATCTCCCATCTCTGCACGACATTCTGATTAATATTGCCTTGAACTCAAGAGTTTAAGGCGGCTAAACATAAAATATGTCAATGCAGCAACCTTTGGTTTCAATTATTACGGTGAATTATAACCAGACTGATGTCACTTGCGAGATGCTGGACTCGGTCAGGCGGCTAAGCTATCCCGCAATTGAGGTGATCGTAGTGGATAATGGCTCTTCAGAAAATCCAGCAGAAAAAATTAAACAGGTTTATCCTGCGGCAAAACTCATTTCGAGCGAACAAAATCTTGGCTTTGCCGGGGGAAATAATTTAGGAATAGAAGCTGCTGCCGGGCAGTATTTGTTTTTCGTGAATAACGACACGGTGCTTACCCCGGATATTATTGAGAACCTTTTAAAGCCTTTTGAGGAAGTAGAAAACATGGGCGTTGTAAGCCCAAAGATTTACTACTATGACCAGCCGGAGCTGATCCAGTATGCCGGTTATACACCGATTAATCCCTGCACCGCCCGCAACCGCACGATCGGCCAGTTTGAAGAGGACAAAGGACAATACGAAAAACCACATTCTGTTCCTTATGCACACGGAGCGGCAATGATGGTGAGCCGGAAGGTTGTTGACAAAGTAGGCATGATGCCCGACTTCTTCTTTTTGTATTATGAAGAGTTTGACTGGTGCGAACATATTCGTAAAGCCGGATTTGAAGTGTTCTATGAGCCAAAGGCAAAGATCTATCACAAGGAATCGGTTTCTGTGGGAAGGTTAAGCCCGCTGAAGACCTACTATCTCTCGCGCAACCGAATCTTATTCATGCGCAGAAATGCAAGCCGAATGAACCTGATGCTGTTCACGCTTTTCCTCGTCATTTTCACTATTCCTAAAAATCTTATAAGCTTTCTTATTTGCGGTGAATTAAGCCTTGCTCAGTCATTCCTCAGGGGAATTTTGTGGAATGTTCAGCACCGTACAACAGAACTAACGACTGCGTAAACCGTGAATAATGCTTGAGCTGATCTTTACCGCGATATGTGCAATAGTGGCGTTTTACCTGGTCTTCCCGTTCCTGACGGTAATTCTCTCAGCCTTAACAAGGGAGAAAACCATCCTTGGCTCCAAAAAGCAGTTGGACTTTGCCTGCATCATCACTGCCTACCAACATGTTGAGATCGCAATTCCCCTCATAGATTCTTTGCTGAAGCAAACCCACCAGAACCACATCGTTTACCTCGTTGCGGATGAATGTGATATTTCCCACATCAATATCCGGCACGAAAATGTAGTGCTGCTCAGGCCTCCGCGTAAGCTGGGCTCAAAAGTAAAATCCATCATTCATGCAATTGAGAATTTCAGGCGTGAACATGAAGTGATCGCGATTTTCGATCCTGATAACCTTGCCAAGCCGGATTTTCTAAGCGTACTGAATAATTATCTGAATGCAGGCTTTTCGGCTGTACAGGGCAGGCGTGCTGCAAAAAACCTCGATACGATCTATGCGTGTGCCGATGCCACCGGGGAAATCTATAAGAATTACGTGGAACGTTACGCACCTTACCTGCTCGGCTCGTCACCAACTATTGCAGGTTCGGGGATGGCGGTGGAAGCAAAGCTGTTTCGGGAATACCTGGATGAAAAGAGCATCACTGAAAGCCTCAATAATGAAAAAGTGATTGCAGCGGAAGATAAGATACTGCAAAACTTCCTCGTGGGAAAAGGCCTGCAGATTGCCTTTGCCAGCCAAGCCATCCTGTATGACGAGAAGATAACCACAGCCGCACAGGTGGAGCGGCAGCGCAGCCGCTGGCTGTATTCTTATTTCGAAAACCTTTCCAACACCGGTCTTCTCTTTTTTAAGGGGCTTACAAGCTTCAACAGAAATCAATTCCTCTTCGGCATTATCACAAGCAGTCCTCCCCTGTTCATCCTGTTGCTCAGCGCAATGCTGCTGACGCTCATTTCTATTTTCGTGAGCATACCGATGCTCTACCTGATGATAAACAGCCTTTGGATTTTTGTGGGAAATATCTTCCTGGTGCTGCTGATCTCCGGTGCGCCAAAAGCGATCTGGAAAGCCATCTGGGGCATGCCGCTCTTCATCTTCAGGCAATTCCTCGCCCTGCTCAACATGCATCAATCAAGAAAAGACTTCATGCACACGCGGCATAAGAAGGCAGTTTCGATTGAGGAGGTGGAGAAATCTTAAATAAGGGGGAAAACCTTATAGCGGAGAATGAGAGCATAGCAAGCGAGGATTCTCCGGCCCGATTAAATGCCTCAAAACATTTACTTTTGACATATCATGACCCTTAAGCTCAATATCAATAAAGAAACCCTTAGCAAGATAAATCGTCTGTCTGACGAAATGAATATTGAGCGTGATGAACTCATCCGGAAAGCGCTAAAGCGATACATCTTCATTGCTGAAATGAAGAATGTAAGAAATCGCATAAGACCTAAGGTGAAGAAGCTCGGCTTTAAAACAGAAGACGACATCTTCCGTGCAGTTTCTTAAGATTGTTGTAGATACCAACGTTCTTATTTCGGCCTTTGTGTTTGAGGGGCGATCTGCTAAAGTTCTGGAGTATTGCATTGAACAGGCTGAAGTTTATATTTCCGATTGGATCCTTGATGAGCTGAAAGAGAAACCTGTGCTATGGCCGGGATGCGGGGAGAGGAACATTAGCTCAATTACAAATCTGCAAAATCATCATAGTAAGCGACCGGCCAGTCATCGTTGAACATGTCGAAATCCAATAGTTGCCCGCTTTTGCGATAATCAGAGACGGCCTTTGATACCAGGACGATGCGATTTTGGTAATTTTTAAATAGTTCTTCTTTCACGGCTTCCCATGTTTGCGAGGTATCAATGGAATCCGAACCGGGTGTGCCCTGGTCGCAGAAGTAAATCATATCAGAGCCTCCCATCTGTTTTATGCGATAATTATTGCGGCCTCTCCATTCATTGAGATGATCGTGATTGAAGGTATCAGAGGGTGATGATAATACTTCCCATAGTGCACCCCATCGCGAGAAATAATCAAATTCCAAATTAATCATATCAGGAAAGATCCAGGCCCACTCATTTCCCCATTCTTTATTCAGTTCAAACCATTTATTCTTTGCTCCATCGCGGATATTTGCCATGAGGGATGGATCATTCCGCACCATTGGCTGACCGGCCAGTTGCTCTCCGTATTGTTCGTATAACATGGCTCTCTGGTAATTATCCTGAATGAGCGTAAATGTGTCCCACGCTCCCGGAATGCGGCTTTCACCCAAATAGATATTGTCATAGCTGCCTTCTGAAAGCACACCGTCTTTTATTGAAAACCATTCCTGGTAGCCATAGCGGATATTGGCCCCAAGCCGTTGTGCAAGCTGGTCTGCAAGCACCTGCAGGCTGGAAAGATCAAGGTCATGTTTGCCGAAAGGTGCAATGTCTCGTCCCATGGCGGATAGCTAACACCCGGCAGAACTGGAAGCGGAGCTTAAAATTAATGGTGGACACCAGCGGACGCTGGCGCCAGGCTTAAGGGGGCTTTTTTCATATTCCAATAAAGTTGTTTTGAGAATTTCTTCCATGTTACTATGATTTTAGATTCAGAATGGAACGCTCAAATCAAAATCAACCGGCAGAATGGGCTTTAGCCAACCCCGTATCGTTTAATTTGCTCCATCCGTATTTAGTCATGAATTCGTGCACTTCCTGAGTAAAGGATCTTTTTGCGTGATGGTCTTCCTGCTTTTTTATATAGTTAGCCACCTGCTGAACCTGCGACTCACTTACCGATACGGCAAAGTAGTCATCCTGCCAGGCAAATTGACCGGGAGTGAGTTTGTTTTTATTGATCCAAAAGGATGATTCGCCTTTGATCAGTTGTGCTACTTTGGAAATGGATTGGTCTTTACCCAATGAAATAAGGCAATGCAGATGATCGGTATATCCATTGATCGCCTGAAGGAAGATTTCCTTATCCCTGCAATTTTCAATGATGTGTTTTTGAACATCTTGCCGGATAGTTTTTGTGAGCCAGGGTTCTCTGTTTTGTGTAGAGAAAACCAGGTGTACCCAGATTTTTACAAATGACATAGGGTTTTGTTTAGGCTAAAGCCAATATAGAGTTTTTTCTTTTCTTGTCCGTCAGCTAAAGCAGACGGCAATGAAAAATGCAAATACGCAGCTAAAGCAGACGGCAATGAATATGCAAATACGCAGCTAAAGCTGACGGCAATGAATATGCAAATACGCAGCTAAGCAGACGGCAATGAAAATATTGGATGCACAGATAGGGGCAAAATCCAATGAACAATCATTTAAGAAGACTATGCATTGCCGTTCGCTTCAGCGAACGGGTCTAAAAGCAATGAAGCAATTCAGGCTTTAGCCAAATCAAACCCCCTCGATGATTTTGATCTCCTCCTCCGATAGCCCGTACAGCTCATATACCATCTCATCTATCTCCCGCTCTAATGCGCTGGTGTCGGCTGTGGGGTTGGATTGTTTGAGGGTGAGGATTTGGTCGGCCTTGCTAGCGATCCTTTCTTTTAAATCGTTCGATTTACTGTAAATAGGAAAATCTTTGAAATACAAATAGCTTGGTTCGTAAAAATCACCTCTCAGCTTTGGCAGAATTTCTCTGAAAAGAAAAAAGGAAAGGCTACTATTCAACAGCCCAAGCAAATACTTATCAGCCTTTGTGATGATGAAGCATTTTTGATTGGTGTATAATGAATCATCATCAAATGTAAATTCAGGCTGTTTGCAAATGTTTGGATAAATAATCTTTGGTTTCTCAAATTCATCGTAATAATCAACTGCATCCTGAATTTCATACCATTCATAGCTGCCGGGCTTTCTTCCTTCCCAATTCTTCCCGGAATAGTCTTTAGGCTTGGGCATTAAGTTCTTTTTGAATTGCTCCAAATGTTTCAGCACAGCTGGGTATTTCTTAATGTCAATACCCCGTCTCGTAAAAATCAAATACCTATCACTCTTTGGCTGTTTGTATCGTTTTATATTCCTTCCTGCGAGAAATGGCTTTATTACCTCTGCTGATTTTGGGTCTTCTGCGATGAGTTTGTCTTTGGTTTCCGCATCAACCACAAACGCTTCATTCAACCCGGTTAACACTCCTCTATAAATTTTCCCTTCCACATAATCACCTAATGGCTTTCCTTGTTGTTTCAGCTTTTGCAGCAGCTTTTGCACTTTGCTGTCGCTCAACACCCAGCCTTCATCTTGCAGAGCATCAGTTATCACCTCAAAATGATGCTCAATAACATAAGCAGATAATTCATTGTCAAAATCAAGCGTATCAATATTGGCAGCCGCAAATTTTCCT